>NZ_NPFP01000005.1:0-61290 GCF_002259145.1 Rhodococcus sp. 15-2388-1-1a
GGCTAGAGAACCTTGTTCAGGAAGTCCTGAGTACGTGGGTTCTGTGGGTTTCCGAACAACTCGTCGGGGGTGCCTTCCTCGACGATGACGCCCTCGGCCATGAAGATCACACGATCCGCGACTTCACGGGCGAAGCCCATCTCGTGGGTGACTACGACCATCGTCATGCCGCCCTTGGCGAGGTCGCGCAGCACCTGCAGTACTTCGCCCACCATTTCTGGGTCGAGTGCGCTGGTGGCCTCGTCGAACAGCATGATCGACGGGCTCATGGCCAGTGCCCGGGCGATGGCGACGCGCTGCTTCTGCCCGCCGGAGAGGTTGGCCGGCTTGTAGTCCGCACGCTCGGACAGGCCCACTTGTTCGAGCAACTTCACGGCCGAATCCTTGGCCTGCGACTTCGACATCTTCTTGGTCTCGACGGGCGCGAGCATGACGTTCTCGAGGGCGGTCATGTGTGGGAAGAGGTTGAAGTGCTGGAACACCATGCCGATGTTCTGGCGCACCTTGTCCAGGTCGACGTTCTTGGCCGTGAGGTCGGTGCCGTCGACGACGACCGATCCGGCGGTGATGTCTTCGAGCTTGTTGAGGCAACGCAGGAACGTGCTCTTGCCGGAGCCGGACGGCCCGATGACGCACACCACTTCACCGTTGGCGATCTCGGCGTCGATGCCCTTGAGAACCGTGTTGTCGCCGAAGGCCTTCTGCAGGCCCTTGATGGAGATCTTGGTTCCGGAACCGCTGTCGACCGGCAGGTCCTTGGTCAGTTCGGTGCTCATTTGTTGATCCTCTTCTCGAGCCGGTTCGACAGCTTGGTGAGAGCCATGATGATGATGAAGTACAGAACGCCGACGATGAGCCACATGTTGAACGACTCGAAGTTGCGGGCGATGATCAGACGACCCGTCTGGGTCAGTTCGGCGAGGCCGATGACCGAGAGCAGTGACGTGTCCTTGAGCGTGATGACGAACTGATTGATGTACGACGGGATCATCGTGCGAATTGCCTGTGGCATCACCACTTTTCGCATCGACTTGAGGTAGCTGATGCCGAGGCTGCGGGAGGCCTCCATCTGTCCCTTGTCGACGGCGAGGATGCCGCCGCGGACGATCTCGGCCATGTAGGCACCGGCGTTGAGCGAGAGCGTGATGATGCCTGCGGTGAACGCCGACATCTGGAAGTTCAGCGCCGCGGGTACACCGAAGTAGATGAAGAATGCCTGCACCAGAAGCGGTGTGCCACGGAAGATGTCGACGTAGGTGGTGCCGATGCCGCGGAGCACGATGTTGGTGGAGACGCGGAACAGACCGAAGATCCCGCCGAGCACCAACGCGATGGCGATGGAAATGACGGTCAACACGATGGTCAGCCACAGGCCTTTGAGCAGCAACTGCCAGCTGCTGGCGATCAGACCGGGGATGGACGTGTCGGCGGTGGAGGCATCGGCGTTGAGGTAGGTGTCGAGAATCTGGTCGTACTGGCCGTTGGCGCGCAGGTTCTCGAGTCCGGTGTTGAACTGGTCGAGCAACTGGGCGTTGGTGCCCTTGGCGACCGCGAATCCGTAACTGGCACCGGCTTCCTTCTCGGTGACGGTCTTGAATCCGTTGCCCTGGGTGATGCCGTAGGCGAGCACGGGGTAGTCCTCGAAGGCGGCCGCCGAGTTGCCGGTGCGCACTTCCTCGAACATCGTGGCGGAGTCGTCGAAGCTGCGAATGGTGAAGCCGTACTGGTCTGCGATCGACGCGGCGAAGGTCGCGCCCTCGGTGCCGTTCTTGACCGCGACGGACTTGCCGCGCAGATCCTCGTAGCCGGTGATGTCGTCGTTGGAATCCAGAATCGCCATCTGGACACCGGAATCGAAGTACGGCTCGGAGAAGTCGAAGGTGGCCTTGCGTTCGTCGGTGATCGACATGCCGGCGATCATTCCGTTGAACTGGCCGCTGGTGACGCCCTGGAGTGCGGTATCGAAACCGACCTGCTCGACGGTGTAGTCGAAGCCTTGATCCACCGAGATCGCGGCGAGTAGGTCCATGTCGATTCCGACGAGTTTGCCGCTCTCGTCCTGGAATTCGAAGGGTGCGAACGTGGTGTCGGTCGCGATCGAATAGTTCTGTGCAGGCGGGGCGGGTTGTGCGGATGCCATGGCGGGACCGAGCAGCGATCCCAACAGGGTGATCAGCAGTGCGATCAGAACCGGAACGACGACCGGCCTGACCCGATGCGGCTTCTTCATGAAGGCCACTCTCTATCGACAGTAGGATTGAAGGCAAATCCTAAGGCCCCAACCCTGTTTCCCGCGTCGTTTGTCGGGTATAAGCGCGACTTACAGTTTGCGCGCCGAATCGATGCCGAGTGACATTCCGACCAATCCACGTTCGCGGACTGCCAACTTCGCAGCTACCGCCTCCAAGGCTTGTGCCGCAGGCGATTCCGGGTTGCTCAGCACGATAGGCGTCCCGGCGTCGCCGCCCTCTCGGACGGCGGTGTCGAGCGGAATCTGGCCGAGAAGGGGAACGCTGGCACCCACTGCCTTGGTCAATCTGTCCGATACGTCCTGTCCGCCACCGGATCCGAAGATGTCCATGCGGGTGCCGTCGGGCAGTTCGAGCCACGACATGTTCTCCACGACGCCTGCCACGCGCTGCCGAGTCTGCAGTGCAATCGCACCCGCGCGCTCGGCGACCTCGGCCGCGGCCTGCTGCGGGGTGGTGACCACGAGGATTTCCGCGCTCGGGATGAGCTGAGCGACAGAGATCGCCACGTCTCCGGTGCCGGGCGGAAGGTCGAGCAGCAGTACGTCCAGATCGCCCCAGAAGACGTCGGCCAGGAATTGCTGCAGCGCGCGGTGCAGCATCGGTCCACGCCACACGACCGGGGTGTTGCCCTGCGTGAACTGCGCGATCGAGATGAACTTCACGCCGTGTGCCTGCGGCGGCATGATCATCTTCTCGACCTGGGTCGGTCGTGCGTCGTTGCCGAGCATGCGAGGTACGGAGTGACCGTAGATGTCGGCGTCGAGCACGCCGACCGACAAACCGCGAGCGGTCAGCGATGCGGCGAGATTGACCGTCACGCTGGACTTGCCGACTCCGCCCTTGCCCGACGCCACCGCGTACACGCGCGTCAGGGATCCGGGTTGCGCGAAGGGAATGATCGGCTCTGTGGAATCGCCGCGCAGTGACTTGCGGAGTTCGGTGCGCTGCTCGTCGTTCATCACGTCGAGTTCGACCGATACGGTGCCGACGCCTGCGACGTCGGCGACGGCGTTCTTGACGCGGTCGCTGATCTCGGTCTTCATCGGACAACCGGAGGTGGTGAGGTAGATGCCGACGCCGACGGCTCCGTCGTCGGAGATGTCGATGCTCTTGACCATCCCCAGATCGGTGATGGGTTTGCGGATCTCGGGGTCGATCACCTTCGAGAGCGCGGTCCGAACGTCGGATTCGGTCAATACAGCCATTGCCTCATGCTAGGCGGTGGGCCGACTCCCGATGGACAGCAGGGCGGGCGCGGACACCCGATCAGTGAATGCGCGGGAGCTGGTCCGACGTCGGGACGATGCCGGTGGCGTATCCGGCCGACCATGCGAGCACGTTCGCCACGTAGGCCATCGAGTTGTTGTAGCGCAGGATCGCCTTGGTGGTCGATCCGAGGTCGCGCATGTCGGTGCCGTCGTCGCACAGGTACATGCCGGTGGCCAGGGCCGCGTCGTAGAGGTTCTGCGGGTCGGAGACGCCGTCTCCGTTGCCGTCCGCGTGGTAGAGGTTCCACGTCGAGGGCAGGAACTGCATGGGTCCGACTGCGCGGTCGTATTCGGTGTCGCCGTCGAGTGCTCCACCGTCGGTGTCGCGAATCACCTGGTTGCCCGCGAGGGTGCCGTTCAGGCGTGGACCGAGGATGGGCTCGTGCAGCTCGCCCGAGTCGTCGACCTTGCCGTTGTTGGCGTGGGTGGATTCGACACGGCCGATGCCGGCGATGACGGTCCAGCTGATGCCGCAGCCGGGCTGCTGCTGGGCCAGGATGCGCTCGGCGTTCTTGTAGGCCGAGACGTTGACGACCGGAATCGCGATGGGGCTGACCGCGAGGTTGGTGGGCAGCTCGGGTGTGGGCGGAATCTCGGGGACCGGGGCGGGTGCCGGGACCGCAGCGGGTACCGGAAGCTCGGCCTGGGCCACCGGTTGCGCCTGCTGCTCCTGGGCGATCGGCTGCGGGGTCTCGACCACCGAGTTGGATTCCTGCGCTGCAGGCGAGGTTTTCGCACTGACGAAAGGGATGTATTCCGTGGCTCCGGCGCTGGTGGCGGCGGTGACGAGTCCTGCGGGGACGAGACCTGCCAGAGCAATCACCGAATTCCGTCGGACCTTGGAAGTCGATGCTTTTCTGTGACGACCCACGCGTGCTGTACCTCCTGATTTCCCCGGATGACAACCGGGGCCCGACCTGATGACCGGGGTCGAGGGTACCTGATTCGAGACTGTTCCGTTACCGGGCTGTTATCAGCGGAGGAAGGGTCTAGTGCGCTTCGGGGTCGAATGTCGCCGTATCCGGGCCCGATGCGTCCTCCGGCACCCGGCCGGCTGCCTTCTTGCGTGACTTCTTCGGAGTTGCGACCGGCTGTCCCGTCGCCTGTTCGAGGAGTGCCTTCACCTCGTCCAGTTCGCGGCGCAGATAGTCGCGGGTGGCGACTTCTCCGACGGCGATGCGCAGCGCTGCGAGTTCGCGAGCGAGGAACTCGGTGTCGGCCTTCGTCTGTTGTGCGCGAGAACGGTCCTCTTCGAGCGAGACTCGGTCTCGGTCGTCCTGCCGATTCTGGGCCAGCAGAATCAGCGGAGCCGCGTACGCGGCCTGGGTCGAGAACGCGAGGTTGAGCAGGATGAAGGGATACGGGTCCCACCGGAGGTTGACGGCCACGACGTTGAGGAAGATCCAAACGATCACGATGCCCGTCTGGATTGCCAGGTAGCGGCCGGTACCGAGGAATCTCGCGGCCTTCTCGCCCGACTTGCCGAGGTCGAAGTCGAGATTGACGTTGAACATCCGCGACCCGCGCGGAGTGTCCATTCTCTGGCGTGCTGTTTCTTTCACTGTCCGGCCACTTCCTGATCTCGCCAGTCCTCGGGCAGCAGGTGATCGAGGACGTCGTCCACGGTCACGGCCCCGACCAGGTGATCCTCGTCGTCGACCACCGGGCCGCAGACGAGGTTGTACGTCGCGAAGTACCGCGTCACGGCGGTGAGGCTGTCCTCGGGGGACAACCGCGGCAGCGCGCTGTCCACCACGCCGCCGACCAGACTCGCCGGCGGTTCTCGAAGCAATTGCTGCAGATGTACGCAGCCGAGATACGGGCCGGTGGGGGTGGCCGTCGGTGGCCGCACCACGAACACGAGCGAGGCCAGCGCGGGCGTCAGGTCGGGGTTGCGCACCCGGGCGAGTGCCTCGGCCACCGTCGTCGATGCGGTGAGTACGACGGGTTCGGGGGTCATCAGACCGCCTGCGGTGTCGGGGGAGTGCTCGAGCAGACGGCGGACCGGTGCCGAGTCCTCCGGATCCATCAGTCGCAGAAGCGATTCCGCTTCGGTCTCGGGCAGCTCGCCGAGGAGGTCGGCGGCATCGTCGGGGTCCATGGCCTCGAGCAGATCGGCACCGCGATCGACGCCGAGGTAATGCATCATTTCCACCTGGTCGTCGTCGGGCAGTTCCTGGACGACGTCGGCGAGACGTTCGTCGTCCAACGCCCGCGCCACCTCCATACGACGTTTGACGGGGAGCTCACGCATCGCGTTGGCGACGTCGGCCGCGCGTAGATCCTCGAACTGCATGAGAAGCTGTGCGACACCTTGATCGGGCATCGACAATTCGTTCTGAGTGAGCCCCTGCACGTGCTGCCAGTCCACGACGTGGATCGCACCACGGCGCGCGAGCCGTTGCCGTTGCTTGCGTACCGCAACCCGTGCGACCACCCAGTCGCGAGTTCGGGTGAGTTCGATGCCGAGGTCGACGACGATGGAATCGACGTCGTGCAGCTCGTCGAGCTCGGGGTCGTCGACGCGCACCTTGGAGTCGAGAATCTGCGCGAACACGAGAATCTCGTTCGCGCGCTGAGTGAATCGCCGCAGACTGACGTTCCCGGTCGTGAGCTGGACCGAGTTCGGTTCGATGCTGGTGACTCTGAGCATCGGCACGAAAATTCTTCGCCGAGTTGCCAATTCGACCACGAGGCCGAGCACTCTCGGTTGCGCTCTACCGACGCGCATCGAGATCACCACGTCACGGACCCGTCCGATCGATTCGCCGTCGGGGCCCAGGACACCCAGGCCGGCGAGCCTGGCCGCGAATACCTTGCTCAGTGCTGCCATGATGGCAAGGTTAGAGGCTTCGCAATACAGAGGGTGAATCAGACAGGGGTTGTGCTCGTCGTGAATACTTCGGGCCCGCGGCGATCGGTGTTGGCCGTTCCGGGCAGTTCGGACAAGATGATCGCCAAGGCCAAGGGTCTACCGGCGGACGCGATCTTTCTCGATCTCGAAGATGCCGTTGCGCCCATCGCGAAGGTCGAGGCCCGCGCGCGCATCGTCGACGCACTCAATTCCGATGGCTGGGGCGACCAGATCAAGGTCGTTCGTGTCAACGACTGGACGACGCAGTGGACGTACGGCGACGTCATCGACGTCGTGTCGGGTGCCGGCCGCACTCTCGACGCCATCCTGCTGCCGAAGGTGGAGTGCGCCGCGCACGTGCAGGCACTGGATCTGCTGCTCACCCAGGTCGAGAAAGAGCACGGACTCGACGTCGGTGCGATCGGGATCGAACCGCAGATCGAGAGCGCCCGCAGTCTGCGCAACATCGACGAGATCGCGACTGCGAGCCCGCGGGTGCAAACCCTGGTGTTCGGTCCCGCTGATCTGATGGCCAGCGTCAACATGCGCACTCTGGTCGTCGGCGAGCAGCCGGTCGGATACGACACCGGCGACGCCTATCACCACATTCTGATGACCATTCTTCTCGCCGCCAGGACACACGGTCTGCAGGCGATCGACGGTCCCTATCTGCAAATTCGCGATCTCGACGCTTTCCGCCGGGCGGCCGGCCGCACGGCAGGCCTCGGTTTCGACGGCAAGTGGGTGCTGCATCCGACGCAGATCGAGGCGGCCAACGAAATCTTCGCGCCGCGTCAGGCCGACTACGACAAGGCCGAGATGATCCTCGACGCGTATGAGTTCCACACGTCCGCGGCCGGCGGCGGACGCGGCGCAGTGATGTTGGGCGACGAGATGATCGACGAGGCGAGCCGCAAGATGGCGCTCGTCGTCTCGGCGAAGGGCCGGGCGGCAGGAATGACGCGTACGACCGCCTTCGTGCCGCCCACGTCCTGACCGACCGTCAACCTGCTGTGAACCGCTACAACGGGTGTGCCGGTTGTCCGTTTCGGGGCACAATGGAGTCATGACTAATCCCCTCTCGCAGTCGGGCCGCCCAGGGCAGGGACTGCCGACGCCGCCTTCCGGTTGGCCGATCGGTTCCTACCCCACCTATGCCGAGGCACAGCGCGCCGTCGACTACCTGTCCGACGAGGAGTTCTCGGTACAGGACGTCACGATCGTCGGCGTCGATCTGATGCAGGTCGAGCGCGTCCTCGGCCGCCTCACGTGGCCCAAAGTGATTGGTGGAGGCATCGTTTCGGGTGCATGGCTGGGTGTGTTCCTCGGTCTGGTCCTCGGAATCTTCAGTGAGAACATCTTCGGAGCGCTGCTCATCGGCGTCGGCGGTGGCATCATCTTCGGCCTGATCTCGGCCTCCATTCCGTATGCGGCCACCAAGGGACAGCGCGATTTCGCGTCGAGCATGCAGTTGGTGGCGGGTCGCTACGACGTCCTCTGCGAGCCTCGAACGGCAGAGAAAGCACGCGACCTGCTCGCCAAACTGTCGATCTGATCACACCTGGTGGACGACCAGGCAACCGACAGGTAACGGAATAGCCCCAAATCGCCCTCTATGCCAGTGAGTTCGGTTACGTTTCTTTCGTGCACGGCAGTCCCACACAGTGTGCTGCGCGAGTAATTGAACGTACGGAGGCGGAAAGTGCCGAGACATCGTGGTCGTAGGCGTGGAAGAGCGACGAGAATAGGGGTGTTGGCGGCAGCGGCTCTGGTGACGAGTCCGTTGCTCGCAGCGTGTGGTTCGTCCGACAGTTCGGTTCCGGTTCTGAGTTTCTACACTGCCGCAGACGGCGCAGAGCAGTACGCCGCTGCGGCACAGGTGTGTTCGGACGCCTCGAACGGCCGCTACCGCGTGGAGCAGCGAACTCTGCCCAAGAGCGCGAACGATCAGCGTCTCCAGCTCGCCCGGCGTCTCGCCGGCAACGACAGGACGCTGGATCTGATGACACTCGACGTGGTGTGGACGGCCGAATTCGCCGAGGCCGGATGGGCATTGCCGGTACCCGACGACCTGTCCGCGAAGCTCCGCGACGGCTCCACCCTCGAAGGCCCACTGGCGACGGCGGAATGGCAGGACCAGCTGTACGCGGTTCCGCTCAACTCCAACACCCAGTTGCTCTGGTACCGGCCCGACGAGGTGCCGGACGGGGTACCGCCGCAGACCTGGGATCAGCTGATCGACGTGGCCGAGGCCAACGCGGCCGAGGGTAAGCCAGGCCAGATCGGCGTTCAGGCCAAGCAGTACGAGGGCTTCATGGTGTGGTTCAACTCGCTGCTCGAGAGTGCGGGTGGTTCGGTCGTCGCCGAGGACGGAACGACGGTAACGCTGAACGACACTCCCGAGCATCGCGCGGCCACCGAGAAGGCCCTCGAGATCATCAAGCGAGTGGCCACGGCCGACGGCCGCGATCCGTCGGTCTCCCAGAGCGACGAGGCAACTGCCCGCCTCGGCATGGAATCGGGACGGATGGCCTTCCAGGTCAACTACCCGTTCGTGCTGCCCGGTCTGAAGGAGAACGCCATCGCCGGTGCCGTCTCGTTCCTCGACCTCGCGAACGTGCCAGCCGATCAGCAGGATGCGCGGATCGCCGAGGTCTTCCGTAGCGCGCCGTATCCGGAGGTGAACCCGGGCGAGCCCGCGAAGGTCACCATCGGTGGATTCAACATCGGCGTCGCGAAGACCACTCAGCACGAGGACCTCGCCTGGGAGGCCGTCGAGTGCCTCACCAACGAGGAGAACCAGCGCAACAACGCCATCAACGGTGGTGTGCCGCCGGTGCTGAAGTCTCTGTACTCCGATCCGGAGTTCCAGGCCTCCTACCCCGCATGGGAAGGCGTGCTCGGTTCCATCGAATCGGCGGCAGTGCGACCCGTTTCGCCTGCCTACCAGAGTATTTCGATTCTGCTCACCGATGCGCTCAACCCGCCCCAGAACATCGATCCGGTGGCCGACGTGGACAAGCTCGCAGACCTGGTCTCCAAGGCCGTCAATTCCGAAGGGTTGATTCCATGAGCGCCACCACCGAGTCACAGCCCGCATCGCAGCCGGTCGACAAGCAGGCGGCTCTGAAGAACGTCTCCGACGGCAAGAAGGCCGAACGTCGCCTCGGGCTGATGCTCATCGCACCTGCCGCCCTGCTGATGATCGCGGTCACCGGGTATCCGATCATCTACGCGTTCTGGCTCAGCCTGCAGAAGTACAACCTCGCGTTCCCCGAGGATCGTGAATTCGTCGGCCTCTCCAACTACGTGACCGTGCTGTCCGACGGCTACTGGTGGACGGCGTTCAGCGTGACGGCAGGCATCACGATCATCTCGGTGATCATCGAGTTCATCCTCGGCCTGGCGGTGGCTCTGGTCATGCACCGCACCATCTTCGGTCGTGGACTCGTGCGCACCGTGGTGCTCATCCCGTACGGCATCGTGACCGTCGCCGCCGCGTACAGCTGGTACTACGCGTGGACCCCCGGCACGGGCTATCTCGCCAATCTGCTGCCCGACGGTAGTGCTCCGCTCACCGAGCAGTTCCCGTCACTGGCGATCGTGGTGTTGGCCGAGGTCTGGAAGACCACGCCGTTCATGGCACTGCTGTTGCTGGCGGGCCTGGCTCTGGTGCCCGACGATCTGCTCAAGGCGGCCGAGGTCGACGGAGCAGGTGCTTGGACCAGGCTGATGCGCATCACGATTCCGTTGATGAAGCCGGCGATTCTCGTCGCGGTGCTCTTCCGCACCCTCGACGCGTTCCGCATCTTCGACAACATCTACGTGCTCACCCGAGGCAGCAACGAAACCGGATCGGTCTCGATTCTCGGTTACAACAACCTGTTCGGTGCGTTCAACCTCGGACTCGGGTCGGCGATCAGCATTCTGATCTTCTTCTGCGTCGCGATCATCGCGTTCGTGTTCATCAAGCTGTTCGGTGCATCGGCACCGGGATCCGACGACGGAGGCCGCAAGTAATGACCACTGTTACGCCTCGCAAGAAGGTCGGTTGGACGGTCGTCAACGTCCTCGTCCTGCTCTACGCACTGGTTCCACTGCTGTGGATCATCAGCCTCTCGTTCAAGTCGACGGCCACCATCGCCGACGGCAACTTCATTCCGCGTTCGATCACCTTCGACAACTACAAGGGCATCTTCTCGACCAATCAGTTCACCTCGGCTTTGGTGAACTCGATCGGTATCGGACTGATCACCACCGTGATCGCCGTGGTGATCGGCACGATGGCCGCGTATGCCGTTGCTCGCCTGGACTTTCCGGGAAAGAAGGCTCTGGTCGGTGCAGCACTGCTCATCGCGATGTTCCCCCAGATCTCGCTGGTGACACCGCTGTTCGACATCTCCCGCTCGCTGGGACTGTTCGACACCTGGCCGGGACTGATCATTCCGTACATCACCTTCGCGTTGCCGTTGGCGATCTACACCCTGTCGGCGTTCTTCCGCGAGATCCCGTGGGAGCTCGAAAAGGCAGCGAAGATGGACGGCGCGACGCCCGCACAGGCGTTCCGCAAGGTCATCGCCCCGCTGGCCGCCCCCGGCATCGTCACCGCCGCCATTCTGGTGTTCATCTTCGCCTGGAACGACCTGCTGCTCGCCATCTCGTTGACGGCAACGGAACGTTCGGTCACCGTCCCGGCGGCCATCTCGCAGTTCACCGGTAGCTCTCAGTTCGAGGAGCCCACGGGGTCGATCGCGGCGGCAGCAGTCGTCATCACGATCCCGATCATCATTTTTGTGCTCTTCTTCCAACGACGTATCGTGGCGGGCTTGACGTCCGGCGCAGTGAAGGGATAACCGTCATGGCCGAAATCGTTCTCGACAAAGTCACCAAGCTCTACCCCGACGGCGCGGCTGCCGTCAGCGACGTCGACATCACCATCGCCGACGGCGAGTTCATCATCCTCGTCGGCCCGTCCGGCTGCGGAAAGTCCACGACCCTCAACATGATCGCCGGTCTCGAGGACATCTCGTCCGGCGAGCTGCGCATCGCGGGGGAGCGCGTCAACGAGAAGGCGCCGAAGGATCGCGACATCGCGATGGTGTTCCAGTCGTACGCGCTGTATCCGCACATGACGGTGCGTCAGAACATCGCCTTCCCGCTGACGCTCGCGAAGCTCTCGAAGTCGGAGATCAACAGCAAGGTCGAGGAGGCAGCCAAGATCCTCGACCTCAGCCAGCATCTCGACCGCAAGCCGGCGAATCTCTCCGGTGGTCAGCGTCAGCGAGTTGCCATGGGCCGCGCCATCGTTCGTACACCCAAGGCGTTCCTGATGGACGAGCCGCTGTCCAACCTCGACGCGAAGTTGCGCGTGCAGACTCGCGCCGAGATCTCGCGCCTGCAGAAGCGGCTCGGCACCACCACCGTGTACGTCACGCACGACCAGACCGAGGCCATGACCCTCGGCGATCGCGTCGTGGTGCTGCGCGGCGGGTTGGTGCAGCAGATCGGTTCTCCGCAGGAGCTCTACGACAAGCCGCGAAACCTGTTCGTGGGCGGCTTCATCGGATCGCCCTCGATGAACTTCGTTCCCGGACAGCTCACCTCGAACGGTGTCTCGACCGCGTTGGGCGATATCGACATCCCGCTCGAGCGGATGGATGCGATCAAGGCCAAGAACCCGGGCCGCGAGGTGGTCGTCGGCATCCGCCCCGAGCACTTCGAGGACGCGGCTCTGATCGACGGTTACCAGAAGATGAGCGGTGCCACCTTCACCGCCACCGTCGACGTACTCGAGTCGATGGGTAGCGACAAGTACGTCTACTTCACGCTCAAGGGCGCGCGGGTCGAATCCAGCGAGCTGCAGGAGCTCGCAGCGGACGCGGGTATCGCCGATCTCGGTGGCGCACAGGTGGTTGCACGTCTGGCCGCCGAATCCAAGGCCGCCGAGGGTGGTCAGGTGGAACTGTGGTTCGACCCGGCGAAGATCTCGGTGTTCGACCAGGCCTCGGGTGCGAACCTGACGCTGTAGTGCCTACGGCAGTGGTGTGGTCGAGTGCCTTGGAGGGCACTCGACCACACCACTGCGCAGCACTCAGAACGCAGAGCCGGTGCTCGGCAGCTGGTAGCCCTGGAAGAAGTCGAACGGCACCACGTTCGGTGCCGGGTTCTGCAGCTGCGGTGCCGGTGCCTGGGGGAACAGCTCGGGGAGCTCGAATTGGTTCGGTTGGTCGTTTCGGTTGTCGTCGTATCGGGTGTGGTTGTCGCCCCGATCGGTCCACAGCGGATCGGCCGACGCGGTGCCAGCCATCGCCACCAGAGGAATGGCCACCAGAGCCCCGGTCACTGCTGCGCGGGTGAGAATCTTTCGGGTGTTCATGTGTTCCCTTTCGTCGGTGTTCGTACTTCTCCGACGTTAGGTCGACACGGTGGGCCCGCGACAGGGAAAACGGCTGACTCCCAGGAGATTACGAGCGTTCTCCCAAGGGCGACGACCGGTGTTTTCGTTGTTCCCGGCCTGGTCGGACCGGTGCGGTCGTCGTCGGTTGTCGTCAGACGCCTGGCAGTGCTCCCAGCTTCGGCCCCGACTCATCGGTCGATTCGGAATCGGCAACGACGGTCGATTCCCGATCCGGCGGGGTGCTCTTGATGGCGAGGGCCGCAAGGGCGACGACGGCGCATGCTGCAGCACCGGTGAGGAAGGCCGCGGTGTAGACGATTTCGCGGGCGACGGTCGTTCCGTCGATCGTGAACATGGCGAGCACGGTGGACAGCGTGGCACTTGCGATCGAGGTGCCGACGGTGCGCACGATCGAGTTGACGCTGTTCGCCACTCCGGTGTCCGCTGCGCTGACCTCGGCCATGAGCAGGTTGGGTAGGGCCGCGAACGCGAGGCTGACGAACAGGTTGATGACGATACCGGCGGTGATCAGTTGCCAGGTCCGATCATGGGCGAGCGCGACGAACACGAACCCGATCAGACCGATCAGAGCTCCCGCCACCAGGACCCGGCGAGGTCCGTACGACCGGATGAGACGGCCACTGACGACAGCCGCGACCACGCCCACCGCCGCGCCGGGCAGGAGGTACACGACGCTCGCTTCGAGCACGTTGGCGGTGAAGCCATAACCTGCCACGGCGCGTGGGGTCTGCACGAAGAACGAGCACGCGAGAAAATTGACGAACATCCCGACGCCGACGAAGAGCGTGGCGACGTTGGTGGCGAGCAACGGCCCGTGGGTGAGCATGCGGGGTGCGACGAGGGGTTCGTCGGTGCGGTTCTCGAAGACCCACCAGATGGTTCCCACCAGCACACCGACGACCGCGCAGCCGATGGTGGCAACCGAACCCCACCCCCACGTGCGGCCCTGGGTCAGGGCGAGGAACAGCAGAAGCAGAGTCACCGCGAGCAGTGCAGCGCCCCACCAGTCGACGGAGCCGCCGCTGGTTCTCGGCCGCGAGGGAACGCCGAACCAGGCGATCGCGAGCGCGACCACGACGAACGCAACAGTGAGCCAGAACACGCGGTGGTAGTCGGCACCGTTGGCGGTCAGCAGTCCGGTCAACACCAGTCCGAACCCGCCGCCGACACCGAGTGTGCCGGACAGGATTGCCATCGACCCGACCAGTTTCGCGGGCGGCATCTCGTCGCGCAGTACGGCCAGTGCGATGGGGAACAGGGCGTACGAGACGCCTTGCAACACCCGACCGACGAGCAGCCACAGCAGTGAATCCGTCAGGGCGGCCAGCATCGATCCGGCGAGCACCACGGTCAGGACACCGACCAGGACGGGACGCTTGCCGTGCAGGTCGGCGAGCCGTCCGATCACGGGAGTGGCGATCACCGCGGCGAGGAGGTTTGCCGTCAGTACCCAGCCGGCTGCGGTGGTGCTGACCCCGAGCTGGGTGCCGATGGTTCCCACGATGGGTACGACCATCGTCTGCAGGACGGCGAGGGTCATGACGACGAAACAGAGTCCGGGCAGCAGAATGCGGCGGGTGGACATGAACGAACTACCTCGTTACGTGATGGAAGTGCACAATCGCGTGAGAACAAAAATGTTGAACGCATCTAAGTAGTTACCAGACATCGGTCGACTACGGAAACGAGAACGGGGTTACTGCGGACGGGTGGGCTTACCCAGCGCCTTCTGCCGCAGTTCGCTGACGATCTCGTCGTTCCAGACGTGTTCGCGCACCAGGCGGTAACGCTCCCGGCTCATCCAGAGGTACGCCTCGGCGTCGGTGCGGTCCTCGAGGATCTCCGCCGCGCGCACCATGCGCACCACCGGTAGGTACTCCTCACCGAACCAACGTCGCGCGACGGTACCGCGGTCGACGAATTCACCGACCTCCTGCATCAACCGGAAGCCCCATGCCTCCACCGATTCGCTCAGCTGGGCGTAATCGAACGGATCGGTCACCTGAACGGCCTCGCGTGCCTTGCCCACCAACGGCACTCGGCTGAGGAAGATGCGCCGGTGATCCTTGATCAGCAGATCGCCACGTCGGGTGATTCCTTCGGGGGAGATGCGGGTGATGATCTCGGTGACGACGGCGTCGATCGACGTTCGGTGCATGGCGAACGCGATGGAGACTCGGTGATGGCCGTCGACGACGAAGTGCATTCCGCCGATGCGATAGACCTGAATCGGCGGCATCGCTTCGCCGCGACGTTGAGCAGCCGCGAGTCGCTGCCAACGTTCGCGGATGCGCGCCGATGTCGGACGGAAGAAACGATCGAAGTCGCGTGTGCGATCGACGCTGCCGACGATGGTGTCGACGCGAATGACCTGCAGGCCGAGGTGACGCTCGCCCACCTTGCCGAGGGCCGCGACGACCTCGTCGAACGGCAGGATGGTGTTGACGTCGTCGGGTTGACGACGCAGCCACCCGACCAGACGTGCGACGTCGGCGCGTCGGCGCTGGCGGGTGAAGTCGTTCTCCGCATCGGCGGCCGGGAATCCGGTGTCACGTGCCATGTCTGCGCCTCACGATCTTCGGTGTCTCGAAATCCGTTCTCTCGCCGCCCGGTTCGATCTCGAGAAGGGTGTAGCCGACGGTGTTGATCACCGTGGCGCCGTGCAGGGTCAGATCGTCCGGGGTGTGACCGTGCGGATGAATATGGCCGTGCAACAACAACTGTGGGGACAGTCGACGCGTCACCTCGTCCAGGCAGTCGAAGCCGATGTGCGCGGGGTCGGTGTCGTCGCCGACGCCGAGTGGTGGACTGTGGGTGAGCAGGATGTCGACGGGCCGAAGATCCTTGCGCACGTTGCGATGCCATGCGAACGTCCGGGTCAGGGTGCGTGATCGCCGTCGCTGCTGCCGTTGGGTCCACTGATTGGGCCCACCGTTGTAGCGGATGGACCCGCCGAGACCGGCGATCCGTACGCCTGCCGCGGACACGATGCGACGGTCGACGTTGACGGCACCGACCGGTCCGGGCCAGGTGGCGGGCAGCCCGGCGCGCATCCAGCCTGCACGTCCGGCCGAGTAGCCGGTGAGGTCCGCGTCGTGATTGCCCGGCACGAACACGCACGGTGCGTTCAACGCGTCGGTGAGGTACTCGAGGTAATCGAACGGCAGGTCGCCCGCGCCGAGAATCAGGTCGACTCCGAGCGACTTCACCTGCGGACTCCACAGGGATTCGATCGTTTCGTCGGCGACTGCGAGAACGGAGACCACGGGTACGACGGTACCCACCTCCGGTGCGGTGGTACCTCCGAACGGACTTCTCGGGCATCGGTGGTGTTGGATGGGTCAGGTGAGCGACAGTGTCATTGCAGCGGTACGCGCACATCTGGTGACCGAGATCGGCGAGGAGAATCCGTCGTCGGCGTCGGTGACCTTCCTCGGCCTCGAGTCGCTGGACGTGCTGAGATTCGGCGCGGACTCCGACGTGGTCCGGTACGTCAGTCTCGGCTGCTCTCGTCACCCCATGGCCGATCCCAACGAACTCGTCGCAGATCCCTCGCGCGGCCCCCGCGCCGAACTGGTGCTGACCCTTCGCGGTGGGGCAGGCGTGGCGTCGGGCGTGCACAAGTCCCTGGCCGTGCTCGCTGCCTCTCCCGCGGTGGAGGGCGTCGTTCTCGTCGAGGATGCGCTGCTGGACCTGGGCGAGCCGCTGTGGACCAACGCGCCGTTCACCGCGGTGCTGCTCGGAGTCAGTGATATCGCCGATCTGACGCTGCCCGAGCCCTACAATCCGGTTCGTTTCCTCGCCGCAGTGCCGTTGACCGGTACCGAGGCGGCGTGGGTGCGGTTACGCGGTGCCGCAGCCCTGCGGGAGGCCTGGACCGAGGCAGGGATCGACGTGCGCGATCCGAATCGGTCCGCGGCCAGTCTTTGACGCCCACTCACCGCGCGTAGGTTGCCAAATCCGGTTCGGCACTGACGGAATCGTCGATCAGATGCCGAGGTACCTGGGCCAGATACTTCAGTCCGGTGATCGCCGCACGCGCGTCGTAGCGCAGGTTCGGCATCGCGGTGCTGAAACACAGGTTGTCCGAGATGCGTTCGCGCACAGCAGGTCCGTCGTGGTCGAGCGCGTCGAGGACGAGATGAAAGGCGACGTTGTCGCCGATGATGTTGAAGTGTTCGACGGGCCGCAGCGGACAGATGTCCTGGACGGCGATGTTCGCGGCTCCGGCCAGAGTGCTGGCGTGCGGTTGCGGGTAGATCAATTGGTCGAATGTCGTGAAGATCGAGGTGTAACTGGGTCCCGCGGGCAACGGACGCGCCGCCAGCGCGGTGAGGAATTTCGATCCGGTGGCGATCTGCCAGTTCGCAGGCGGGCACTCCTGCGAGTCGTCGCATCCCGAGCGCGCCGAGTCGGTGCCGTTGTACGGGGTGGCGAGCGAGACGAAATCCGACACCAGTGCGGGCAGGTCCGGCCAGAACGTCAACGCCCAGAGCTCGTCCAGCGGACCGTGTTGGTGACCCATCATGACGACCTGGCGACCGCTGTCGGCGGCCATGGTGCGGACTGCGTGCACCACGTACTGGGCGGCGATCTGCAGGTCGCCGTACCCCTCGTCGGGAAGGGAGAGGCTGCACACCGGTATCCCTTCGGCCGGCAGTGACTGCAGGTAGTTCCAGCCGAAGGACTGCTGATCGGTGGCGAAGGCCGGTGTGAGCAGGACCGGATCGCGGGTGGCGTCGTGCAGATCGGTGGTGCAGGTGAGGGCCTCGTCGAGATCGGCCTTCGCGACGGTCAGCGGCGGGCCGGCTGGATCTGCGAGAACCGGCTGAGCCGACGCGGCCCCTGGGGCGTACGAAAAGATCATGGCCACGGCCGAAGCCAGTACCAGCGAGCGGATTCTCATCGATCCCTTCCGGATGACACTGCAGGACTTCTGCAGTCTCATCCGGGACGAACCGGTGGGTTCGTCACGTGGAAGCAGTCGGGACAATCACCAACGACCGCTCGATTCGGTTGGACATCGTCCAACCGGGCCCAGCTCCTAGAGCCAGTTGTTCTTGTGGAACGTCCGCCACAGTCCGATACAGACGCACAACACGACCGCGACCATCAAGTGGTAGCCGTACGTCCAGTGCAGCTCGGGCATGTTGTCGAAGTTCATCCCGTAGATGCCCGCGACCATCGTCGGCACAGCGGCGATCGCCACCCACGACGAGATCTTGCGCATGTCCAGGTTCTGCTGCATCGTCACTCGCGCCAGCGCCGCGTCGACCAGTGAGCTGAGCACCTCGTCGTACTCGGAGATGCGTTCGGCGACCGTCGTGTGGTGGTCCTGCACGTCGCGCAGATACCGTCGCACGGCCTTCGGGACGCTCGGCTCCTGCACCAGACGCGCTAATGGCGTCGACAGAGGCGTCACCGATCGGCGAAGCTCGACGACCTCCCGCTTGAGGAGGTAGATGTTCTCGATGGGCACGTGGTGATGCGGCGAGAACACTTCCTCCTCCATGCCGTCGACGTCTCGCTCGATCGAGTCGGTCACCGCGAGGTACTCGTCGACGACGTGGTCGGCCACCGCGTGCAGGACCGCCGACGGGCCGAGGGCGAGTTGTTCGGGGTTCGCTTCGAGGCGCTGACGCACGCCGGCCAACCCCGAATGCTCTCCGTGCCGGACGGTGATGACGAAGTCACGGCCGACCATCACCATGATCTCGCCGCTCTCGACGATCTCGTTGGCGGTCGTCACCGACTCGTGCTCGACGTACTTCACCGTGCGCAGCACCAGGAACGCGACGTCGTCGTAGCGCTCGAGCTTGGGCCGCTGATGGGCGTGGACGGTGTCCTCGACCATCAGCTCGTGCAGGCCGTAGCACTGGGCGATCGCGCTCATCTGGTGCTCGTCGGGTGCGTGCAGACCGACCCACACGAATCCCTCGCCGCGGGCACGCACCTCTGCGATGGCCGAGGTGTGAGTGAATCTGCCGGGAAGTCGAGCACCGTCGACGTAGACCGCGCAGTCGACGATCGCGCGGGCCGTGGGCACCGGAATCCGCGGTGTCGGCTCGGGACCGGCCTTGGCCGATCGTCGATGCAGTGACGGCAGCGACGGGCGTGGTGGAAGGGACGGCATGGCGGGCAATCGTACGCCAGCAAAACGACGAGAGAGTGGGCCTGGAACACTGTGCAGGTGCTCATCGATCTCCACACCCACTCGACGGCGTCCGACGGCACCGACAGCCCGACCGAGCTGGTCCACGCCGCAGCCGAGGCAGGACTGTCGGTGGTGGCTCTGACCGACCACGACACCACCTCGGGGTGGGACGAAGCGGCCTCGGCACTGCCGCCCGGTCTCACGCTCGTGCGCGGCATGGAACTTTCCTGCACCGGGCGAGGCGAGGACGGCGAGCCGGTTCCGGTGCACCTGCTCGCGTATCTGTTCGATCCCGCGAACGAGGCGTTCGCGGGCGAGCGCGCTCGGTTGCGCGGCGAGCGGGTCACTCGATTGCGTGCCATTGCCCAGAAGATGGCGGCGGACGGTCTGCCCATCGACCCCGACGCGGTGCTGGCCTCGGCCGGAGACGCTGCCGGACGACCGCACCTGGGCCGCGCGCTGATCGACGCCGGCTACGTTCCGAACATGGATGCCGCGTTCGCCGGTCCGTTGGCGACGAGCGGCAAGTACTACGTCGAGAAGGTCGACACCCCCCTCGAGGTCGCGGTGGACATGATCGCCGCGGCAGGCGGTGTCAGTGTGCTCGCGCACGCCAGAGCTCGTGCCCGCGGTCGCATCCTCGACCTCGATCACATTCGCGAACTTGCAGCGCGCGGTCTCGGGGGAGTGGAAGTGCACCACATGGACCACTCGCCGCAGGACACCGCGGTGATGGCCGATCTCGCCGCCGAACTGGACCTGATCGTCACCGGATCCTCGGACTACCACGGCACCAACAAGACGGTGAAGCTGGGCGAATACACCACGGCCCCAGAACAATACGACCGTCTGATTGCGGCGGCACTCCCATGACATTCGACGTGACGCTCTACCTGACGGTGTTGATCACCCTGTTCGTCATCATGGACCCACCGGGCGCGATCCCGGTGTTCCTGTCACTGGTGGGCCGCAAGAGCAAAGAAGCACGCAACAAGGCCGCGTGGCAGGCACCCGCGGTCTCGCTGACCGTCATCTCGGTGTTCGCGATCGGCGGTCAGGCGATCCTGAGCTACTTGCACATCGGCATCCCGGCACTGCAGGGCGCAGGCGGGTTGCTGCTGCTGCTCATCGCGTTGTCGCTGCTCACCGGAAAGGGTGCGGGCGGCGACACCGCCGCGGAGGACGTGAACGTGGCACTCGTGCCGCTGGGGACTCCGCTGATGGCCGGCCCCGGTGCCATTGCCGCGGTGATCGTCTACGTCAGTCAGGCCGACGGTGACGTCGGTTCGTTCCTGGCAATTGCGTTGGGCATCATCACCATTCACGTTCTGTTCTTCCTGGTGCTGCGATTCTCGACGGCGCTGATCCGGCTCCTCGGGGAGGGCGGGATCTCGCTGTTGGCGCGCATCGCAGGTCTGTTGCTCGCCGCCATCGCGGTGCAGTTGGTCGCGGATTCGGTTCGCGGATTCGTGGCCGGCGGATGACCGGGGCGTCGTACGGGCTCCGATTCCTGCGCGGGCTCAGCGGCATCGTCACAGCGGGACTGGTGGTGCTCGCCATCGGCGTCGCCGTCACGCAGTATCTGGGCCACTCCCGCGGCTTCCCCGGTCCGGGCGGTGTCTCGGTCGCCGCGCACATCGTCGCCGCGGGCGTGGCCGTGTTCGCGCAGCGCAGCGCATCGCCGATCACCGTCGCGGTTTCTCGGCTGTTCTCGGGGCGATCGTGGTCTTCGTCGTCACCGGCCTCGTCCTGTGGACACAATGGTGGCAGTAGAAGCCGTGGTGGCATAAATCTGCCCGCTCTCGACTCTGTGGTCAGGTGGGGTGGCGATGTGGCACACTGGGGCACCGACAGGGCTACAGCCCATCGCTGATCGTGCAGGCACACCCGCCTCACATGCGAGACACGCTCTCGGCAGTTTGCAGCCAGCACTGGCGCACTCCGACGGCCCTCATTTCCACCACTCACTTCGTTGACATTTCGTCGCCTTGCTGGTCGAGGTCGACAGTGCGAGGAGCTTTCACCGTGACGGCAGTCGAAGACACCGCAGCAACACACACCGCACCGGCAGGGCCGGCAGCGATCACCGCCGAGGAGATCTTCGCCGGGCACCTCGGCGGCAAGCTGTCGGTCGAGTTGGCAGCGCCGCTCGACACACAGCGCGATCTCTCGATCGCCTACACCCCAGGAGTGGCCCAGGTCAGCCGCGCCATCGCCGCCGATCCCGCGCTGGCCAAGCGATACACCTGGACCGATCGCCTCGTCGCCGTCATCTCCGACGGCTCCGCAGTGCTCGGCCTGGGCGACATCGGTCCTCGCGCGTCGTTGCCGGTGATGGAGGGCAAGGCCGCACTGTTCAAGAAGTTCGCGGGCCTCGACTCCATCCCGATCGTGCTCGACACCAACGACGTCGACGAGATCGTCGACACCATCGTGCGGTTGCGCCACAGCTTCGGTGCCGTCAACCTCGAGGACATCTCGGCGCCGCGCTGTTTCGAGATCGAACGCCGCGTCATCGAGGCGCTCGAGTGCCCGGTCATGCACGACGACCAACACGGCACCGCAATTGTCGTCCTCGCCGCGCTCAACGGGGCCGCGAAGGTGCAGGGCCGCAACACTTCCGAACTGAAGGTCGTCATCTCCGGAGCCGGGGCAGCAGGTGTGGCGTGCGCCAACATGCTCCTTCTGGCCGGCATCCGGGACGTGGTAGTGCTGGACTCGAAGGGGATCGTCTCCTCCGATCGCCTGGATCTCACCGGCGTCAAGACCGATCTCGCTGCGCGTACCAACCCCCGTGCGCTGGCAGGCGGAGCCGCCGACGCCCTGGCTGGAGCCGACGTGTTCCTCGGTCTGTCCGCGGGCAGGATCGACGAGAGCTACATCGCTTCGATGGCCGCGGACTCCATCGTGTTCGCGCTGTCCAACCCGGATCCGGAGATCCATCCGGAGGTGGCGAGGAAGTACGCCGCCATCGTCGCGACCGGACGCAGTGACTTCCCGAACCAGATCAACAATGTTCTCGCCTTCCCCGGTGTGTTCAAGGGCGCGCTCGACGCAGGTGCCCGTCGCATCACCGAAGGCATGAAGCTCGCCGCTGCCGAGGCAATCCTCTCGGTTCTCGGCGACGAGTTGGCTGCGGACAAAATCGTGCCCAGCCCACTCGATCCTCGTGTCGCCCCGGCCGTTGCGGACGCAGTTGCGGCAGCAGCGCGAGCCGAGGGCGTCGCGTAGGAAAACGGAAAGAAAACACCGGCGAACCCGGCCCCCACCCGGGCCTGTGGTTCGCCGGTGTCTTTCGTCGTAGGTCGAGTCAGACTTTCGCGAGTCCGGTCGGCATCCGCCGCAGGCGACCGGTACCCGGAACGGACGTCCACACCGCGAGGGCGAGAAGGCCGTCGACGATCAGGGTCAGCAGAGCCACCAGGATCGCGCCGACCAGAACGCGGCCGTAGTCGTAGAGCGCGAGTCCGTCGAAGATGTAGCGGCCGAGCCCACCGAGGTTGACGTAGGCCGCGATGGTCGCAGTGGCGATGATCTGCAGTGTGGTGTTACGCAACCCGCCGAGGATCAGTGGCAGCGCGTTGGGAATCTCGACCCGAAACAGCACTTGGGTTTCGGTCATCCCCATCGCCCGGGCGGCGTCGACGACGTTGGCGTCGACGTTGGCGATACCGGAGTACGTGCCTGCCAACAGCGGAGGAATGCCGAGCAGCACCAACGCGATGATCGGTGGGACCAGACCCAATCCGATCACCAGAACCAGAAACACGAGAATGCCGAGGGTCGGCAGCGACCGCAGCGCGTTGACGAGCCCGACGATGACGGCCTCACCGCGGCGCAGGTGACCGATGAGCAGACCGACCGGAACCGCGACGGCAGCCGAGAGCAACACTGCCAACAGGCTGTACCACATGTGTTCGGTCAGTCGAGTGCCGATTCCTGTGGGACCGGCCCAGTTTCCGCCGTCGAGAATGTACGAGAACGCCTCGGAGAAGAGATTCATGCGCGTGCCTTCTTCTTCGACGAGCCCGTGCTCAGCCGCGTCCACGGAGTGAGTCGACGGCCCAGCAGGTACAGGGCCGCGTCGAAGATCAACGCCAGGAACACGATCGAGATGATGCCCGCGAAGATCTGGTCGGGATAGTCGCGCTGGTAGCCCTGGGTGAACAGCTGGCCGAGACCGCCGATACCGATGACCGAGCCGACCGACACCAGCGAGATGTTCGTGACCGCCACGACTCTGATGTTGGCGATCAGCACCGGAAGCGCCAGTGGCAGTTCGACGGTCACTGCTCGCCGCAGCGACGAATAGCCCATCGCCTCGGCGGAATCGACCACGGCGAACGGTACCGAATCGAGTGCCTCGGGCACCGCGCGCACCAGTAGCGCGGTCGAGTACACCGCAAGGGCGATCACGACGTTCAACGGATCGAGCACCGGTAGTCCGACCACCGCGGGGATGGTGACGAACAGCGCGAGCGAGGGAAGGGTGAACGCAATACTGGCCACCGTCAACGTGATTCGACGAACCCAGCGAGTGTTTCGAATGACGGTGCCCAGCGGGATGGCAATGAGCAACCCGGCCAGCAACGGGACGAGCGAGAGATACAGGTGCGTCTTCGTGTAGCCGAGAACCACATCGAAGTTGTCCAGCAGCCAGGTCACTGTTCGGTGTCCCCGCTGGCGAGGAAGTGGTGCCGGTTGCGCTCGGAGTCCTCTGACTTACGTTGTGCAGCAAGGTGTTCGAGGATCTCCGCGCCGTCGACGCTACCCACGGCCGCTCCGGCCGAATCGACCGCGACACCGATCCCCGAGGGCGAGGAGATCGCCGCGTCGAGTGCCTGACGCAGATCGCCACCCTCGAGGAACAGCGAGCCGCCCGCTGCCGTGCTGTCGTCGATGCTCCGGCCGTCGCGCACCTTCTCGACTCCGGTCGCGTCGATCCACCCGAGTGGACGGCGCTGCTCGTCGACGACGAGGACCCACTGACCCTGGTCCAGTCGGAGGCCGTGGATCTCGTCCTCCGTCGCCGTGTGGATCGGGTGCATGGTCACCGCCTGTGCCGACCGAAACGACAGTCCACGGTAGCCGCGATCGCGGCCGACGAACGACGCCACGAAAGACGTTGCCGGGGCGGCGAGTACGGTCTCCGGCTTGTCGTACTGCTGCAATCGGCCCTGGGGTCCGAAAACCGCGATGCGATCGCCGAGCCGGACGGCTTCGTCGATGTCGTGGGTGACGAAGACGATCGTCTTCTTCAGATCGGCCTGCAGTCGCAGCATCTCGATCTGAAGTTCTTCACGAACCACCGGGTCCACCGCGCTGAAGGGCTCGTCCATCAGCAGGATCGGCGGGTCGGCGGCCAGCGCCCGGGCCACGCCCACTCGCTGTTGCTGCCCGCCGGACAGTTGCGCCGGGTAGCGCGAGGCGAATGCCGGGTCGAGGCCGACGCGCTCGAGGACGTCGAGTGCAGCCTTGCGCGCAGCGCGACGTGATTCGCCGTTGAGTACCGGCACCGTGGCGACGTTGTCGACGACGGTGCGGTGCGGCAACAACCCGGCACTCTGAATGACGTACCCGATGCCGCGGCGCAACTTCACCGCGTCGATGTCCGCGATGTTGCGACCGTCGACCGTGATCACGCCCGAGGTGGGCGTGATCATGCGGTTGATCATTCGCATCGACGTGGTCTTGCCGCAGCCGGACGGCCCCACGAACACGGTGAACGAGTGTGGCTCGATCACCAGGTCCAGAGAGTCGACGGCCGTGGTGCCGTCCGGATACGTCTTGTTGACCTGCTCGAAAGTGATCATCAGCTGACCGGCTGATCCAGACCCTTGTCCTGGACCCACGCGGCTGCCGCTGCTGCGGGCTCGACCTTCTCGTCGCCCGAGACCGAGGTGTTCAGCGCGATCAGCTCCTCGGTGGTGATCTGTGCCGATACCGCGTCGAGAACCTGGGTGAGCTTGTCGGACTGCTTGGCCGTACGCAGCACCGGAATGATGTTCTGGGCAGCGAAATTGTTCTCCGGGTCCTCGAGGACGACAAGATCGTTCTGTGCGATCGAGGGCGCGGTGGTGAAGATGTCCGCCGCGACGACCTGTCCGGAGACGAGTGCCTCGACCGTGGCCGGGCCGCCGCCGTCGGAGATCGGAATGTAGTTGCCGGGTGAGATGTCCAGGCCGTACTTGTCACGCAGACCGGGCAGGCCGCCGACGCGTTCCTGGAATTCCGGGGTACCGGCGAAGGTCACCTCGGACGAGAACGGGGCGAGGTCGCCGATGGTGGTGAGGTTGCGCTCGGTGGCGGTCTGGCGAGTGACGACGACGGCGTCCTTGTCCTCGCCCGGTGCCTGCGCCGTCACGGTGAGGTCGTCGCCCAGTGCAGCAGGCAATGCGGCCAGGACGTCCTCGGAGGACGTGGCGGTCGCGGATTCGTCCAAGTACTGCAGCAGGTTGCCGGTGTAATCGGGGATCAGGTCGATAGACCCGTCTCGCACTGCGGGAATGTAGGCCTCACGGCTGCCGATGTTGAGCTTGGTGCTCACCTCGAAACCGTTGGCGCGCAGGGCCTCGGCGTAGATGTTCGCCACGGTCTCGGACTCGGGGAAGTTGGCCGAGCCGATGATGATCGAGTTGGTGTCGCTGTTGCTCTCGCCGCCCCCGCTGGACAGTGGATCCGAATTTCCGCCGCAGGCGGTCAGAGCGGTGACCGAGAGAGCGACTGCGGCCACGGCGGCCACTGCCCTCGGAGCGGAGAACGCGCGCGTGATTCGGGAGGTGGTCATGGTGTCCTTCCATCGGTTCGGGCACAGTCCTACCCATCTCCTGTCGACCCCACCCGCGCTGCGGGGACATCGAAGGAACCAGGACTCGGGCTGCTCGGGATGGTAGTCGAAACCAGCGTGCCCATAAGGTTGGTTCGACTACCGTCTCGTTCGCACTAGTGCCCCGCGGCCGAGATCGGTAAACCACCCGGGCAGTGAACAGGAGAAAATGACAGTGCGACCGTCGGTTCTGGCAGCGGCCCTGGTGATGTCGATCGCTGGACTGGTCGGTGGTTGCAGTGCCGGCGCGTCGACCGACCCTGCTGCCGTGCCCGTCGTCGTCGGAGCGGGCAGCTCGGATCTTTCGCGGCTGCTCGCGCAGATCTACGCCGGGGGACTGCGGTCTACGGGAGCGGACGTCCAGGTGAAGGAAGACCTGGGAGATCGGGCCGACTACCTCGCGGCGCTGGACCGCGGTGAGGTGACGATGGTTCCCGACCTGACCGGAGAGCTGTTGCGCACGTTCGACACTCTGTCGGCAGCAACCGAGGCAGAGGACGTGTACACCGAACTGAACCGCTCGCTGCCTGCCGGGTTGTCGGTGGGGGACTACGCCACCGCCGAGGATCGACTTGCCATTGCGGTGGCTCCTGGCACGTCGGCAGCCGACGGGGAAACGGTGACGGACTTTCTGCGTCGAAACGAAGCAACGGTGGGGACGGTCGAGGGGCAGGTACATCCGACGGACGTGATCTCGGAAGGCGTGGGGAGTCCCTCCTTCACCGGGGCCGGTTTCTCCGAGTTCATGGTGTACCCGGACGCACAGTTCGCGGTCGACGACCTGAATTCCGGTGCGGTGGCCGCGCTCGCGATTCGCACCGCGTCGTTCGGCCCGTCGGCGAAGGATCTGACCACGCTGCCCGACGACGATCATGTGTATCCGGCGCAGAACGTGGTTCCGCTCTACGTCGACGGAGTGCTCAGCGAGAGCGCGCTGAGGTCGTTCTCGGTGGTGGCGGGGGAGCTGACGACTGCGGACCTCGCCGACATGATCGGCGAGGTCCGCAGTGGTGTTCCGTCAGGCGAGGTCGCCGGCCGCTGGCTCGGTGAGCGCAACCTGTGACACTGTGCTCGTCTGCGTTGCCCTGACCTTGCGGCCCAGGTACGAGCCCATGTGATGGACGGCCTGGGCCGCCTCCCGCAGGATCGATGCCTGTAGATGGGCCACGTGCCAGAGCTTCTTGTATTCCACGTGTTCGAGCTCGACACCCGACAGTCGCAGCTTGTCCGCGAACGCGGTGATCTGCGCGTACAGCACCTCGTCGGTACCGACGTGCATGACGATCGGTGGCAACCCGTCCAGATTTCCCAACAGTGGGGCGAAACCCTGGTCCAGTGGGTCGCCCGCGCCCAGATAGGCGTCGGCCGAGCTGTACGACCACCCGGTGTTGACCACGAGATCGCGGTCCTTGGCGGCGTCGCGCGCACCGGGATCGACCCACGGCGAGATCAGGCCGAGGGCGGCCGGGCTGGTGCCGTCGTCCACCAGACGTCGGGCGGTGGCCACCGTCAGACCTCCACCCGCCGAATCGCCTGCGATGGCGATGCGGTCCGCAGTGAATCCGTGCACTCGGACCAGCTCGCGGAACGCCGCCACGGCATCGTCCAGACCTGCCGGGTACGGATTCTCCGGGGCCAACCGGTAATCGAGCACGTAGACCGCGCTGGCCGATTCCCGGGCCAGATGTGCGGCCAGTGACCGATGCGTGTTGATCGAACCGATCGTGTACGCGCCGCCGTGCAGGTACAGAATCGCGGTGTCGCGTTCGGTCGCCCCGACGGTGATGCGCTCTGCCCGACGCCCGGCGAGCGTCAACTTCTGCGCGACGGTTCCGTGCGGGAGCGTCTGCAGCGGAGCCCCGGCTTCGAGGATCAGCCGCTGCGTGCGGAACGAGAAGCGCGAATTCAGCGCGACGCGATAGAACGGCTTCAGAGCGGCCGCGACGATCGGCAAGGGAACGTAGAAGGACTTCACGATGCGACCCGCCTACTTCTTGGAGCGTGGCATGGCACGCTTGGACACTGCGGCGATCAGGCCTTGGTATCGCGAACCGGTGATGCGCTGCAGCAGATCGAGCGCAATGGCGTCGGACCCGATGAGCACCCGGCCCTTGCCCTTCTCGACGCCCTTGAGGATGGTCTTCGCCGCGTCGATCGGGGTGGTCTTGGCGAGCTTGCTGTCGAAGAACTTGGCCACGTCGGCCTGATCGAAGTTCTCCGCGACGGTGGCGTTGCGGGCGATGGCGGTCTTGATGCCACCGGGGTGCACCACGGTCACCTTCACCGGAGCCTTGGCGATCAGCATCTCCATCCGCAACGATTCGCTGAACCCGCGGACGGCGAACTTCGCCGCGTTGTACGCGGACTGCGACGGCATTGCCAACAGGCCGAAGAGGCTGGAGATGTTGATGATGTGTCCGTCGCCGGAGGCCTGGATGTGCGGCAGAAATGCCTTGGTGCCGTTGACGACTCCCCAGAAGTCGACGTCGACGATGCGCTCGATGTCCTTGAACGAGGATTTTTCGACGTCACCGTGGTATGCGATACCGGCGTTGTTGTAGATCTGGTTGACCTTGCCGAAATGCGCGACGACGGCCTCGGCGTAATCCAGCACGGTCTCGCGCTGGGAAACGTCCAAGAAATCCGATTTGACCTCGGCACCCAACGCCTCGACCCGTCGAACGGTCTCGTCGAGTCCGGCGGTGTCGACGTCGGACAGAGCCAACTTCGCTCCGCGTCCGGCCAGTTCGAGGGCCAGCGCGCGGCCGATTCCCGAGCCCGCGCCGGTGACGACGGCCACCTTGCCTGTGAATGTGCTCATCGTGCGGACACCTTGTCTGTGTTGTTGCCGGCGGAGTTGTTCGCCGACGATCCGGAGGGCAGGTCTGCGGTAGCGACGCTACGGTACGCATCGAGATCGAAGTTCCTGGTGATTCGGCGGAACTCGAAGGTGAAGCCCGGCCACAGCGTCGTGTTGTTGCCGTGCTTGTCGAGGTACCAGCTGGCGCACCCGCCGTTCATCCAGACGCTCTTGGCCAGCTGATCCTGCAGCGTCACGTTGTACTCGTCCTGCACGTCCTTGCGCACCTCGATGGTGCCGATGTCGTGCTTGTCGATCGTGTTCAACGCATCGACCAGGTAGTTGATCTGCGACTCGATCATGAACACCATCGACGTGTGGCCCAGACCGGTGTTGGGGCCCACCAGGAAGAACATGTTGGGGAAGTTCGCGACCGCCGCGCCCTTGTAACCCTGCTGTCCACCGTCCTCGAAGGTTTGGGCCAATGTGCGGCCGTCCTTGCCGGTGATGCCGTGGTACGCGGGGGAGTCGGTGACGTGGAACCCGGTGGCGACGACGAGCGCATCGATCGGGCGCTCGGTGCCGTCCTTGGTGACGATCGATCCTTCGCGCACCTCGGCGATGCCGTCGGTGACGAGGTCGACGTTGCTCTGAGCGAGTGCCGGGTAGTACGCGTTCGAGATCAACATGCGCTTGCAGCCGATGCGGAAGTTCGGGGTGACCTTGGCGCGCAGCGCCTTGTCCTTGATCTGGGTGCGCAGGTGATTCTCCGACGCCCACTGCAGCGGCTTCATGAAGGCCGGGGCCTTGGCCAATCCGACGACCTGGGTCTCGCGCATCGCGTAGATGCCGGTGCGGGAGAGGCGCTGGAAACCGGGAACGTGCTTGAAGGCGAAGCGTTCGAGCTTGGTGTACGGGCGGTCCGCGCGGGGCAGGATCCACGGCGCGGTGCGCTGGTACACGTCCAGGTGCTCCACCTGGCCTGCGATGGCGGGCACGATCTGGATCGCCGACGCGCCGGTCCCGATGACGGCGACGCGCTTGCCTGCGAGCGAGACGTCGTGATTCCACTGAGCCGAATGGAAGACGTCGCCCTTGAAGTCGTGAATTCCCTTGATGTCGGGCAGGTTCGGCTCACACAGCGCGCCGACGGCCGAGACGACGATCTTGGCGGTGTAGTTGCCGGTGGTGGTCTCGACATCCCAGCGGCTCGTCTCGGCGTTCCAGCGTGCCGAGGTCACATCCGTACCGAACACGTGCTTGTCCATGACGCCGTACTTACGCGCAACCCCGGCGATGTACTTCTGGATCTCGGGCTGCGTGGAGAACGAGCGCGTCCAGTCCGGGTTCAGCGCGAACGAGTAGGAGTACAGGTGCGACGGCACGTCGCAGGCGGCACCGGGGTAGGTGTTGTCGCGCCAGGTGCCGCCGACGTCGTGGCCGCGTTCGATGACGACGAAGTCCTTCTTGCCTGCCTTCGTCAGCTTGATCGCGGCACCGAGGCCGGCGAATCCGCTGCCGATGATCAGCGTATCGACGTGACGCGGCGTCGTTGCACGGTCCGAAGTATCTGTTACGGGAAGACTCATGTAGGGGAGCGTAGAAGCTTATTGAGTGTGAGTCAATAGTTATTGACTAACATTCAGTAGGGTGGTTGCATGGCGTTCGTGAACAGCCCCGGCACATCGACAACGAAGAGGACCAGACTCAGTCCGCAGCAACGACGAGCGCAACTGATCGACCTCGGCACCGAGATGCTCGCCGACCGCCCCCTCGAACAGATCTCCGTCGAGGACATCGCAGACCAAGCAGGCGTCTCCCGAGGGCTTCTGTTCCACTACTTCGCCTCCAAGCAGGAATTCCACCTCGAGATCGTGCGTGAATCCTCGCGCGTCATGCTCGAGCGCACCGCACCCGATCCGTCGCTGCCACCGTACGAGATTCTGCGCGATTCCATCGCGAACTACGTCGATTACGTCACCGACAAGCGGCAGATGTACGTCTCGCTCCTGCGCGGCACCCCCAGTGGCGACCCACAGATGCGCGCGCTGTTCGAGGACACCCGCTCGGCCATGGCCGAGCGGGTGTCCTCGAACAGCGCGCGCATCTGTGGGTCGCCACTGGGGGTGCCGCGCAGGAGCGAGACGTACATCTGCCGCTTGTCGGTGACGTAATCGACGTAGTTCGCGATGGAATCGCGCAGAATCTCGTACGGTGGCAGCGACGGATCGGGTGCGGTGCGCTCGAGCATGACGCGCGAGGATTCACGCACGATCTCGAGGTGGAATTCCTGCTTGGAGGCGAAGTAGTGGAACAGAAGCCCTCGGGAGACGCCTGCTTGGTCTGCGATGTCCTCGACGGAGATCTGTTCGAGGGGGCGGTCGGCGAGCATCTCGGTGCCGAGGTCGATCAGTTGCGCTCGTCGTTGCTGCGGACTGAGTCTGGTCCTCTTCGTTGTCGATGTGCCGGGGCTGTTCACGAACGCCATGCAACCACCCTACTGAATGTTAGTCAATAACTATTGACTCACACTCAATAAGCTTCTACGCTCCCCTACATGAGTCTTCCCGTAACAGATACTTCGGACCGTGCAACGACGCCGCGTCACGTCGATACGCTGATCATCGGCAGCGGATTCGCCGGCCTCGGTGCCGCGATCAAGCTGACGAAGGCAGGCAAGAAGGACTTCGTCGTCATCGAACGCGGCCACGACGTCGGCGGCACCTGGCGCGACAACACCTACCCCGGTGCCGCCTGCGACGTGCCGTCGCACCTGTACTCCTACTCGTTCGCGCTGAACCCGGACTGGACGCGCTCGTTCTCCACGCAGCCCGAGATCCAGAAGTACATCGCCGGGGTTGCGCGTAAGTACGGCGTCATGGACAAGCACGTGTTCGGTACGGATGTGACCTCGGCACGCTGGAACGCCGAGACGAGCCGCTGGGATGTCGAGACCACCACCGGCAACTACACCGCCAAGATCGTCGTCTCGGCCGTCGGCGCGCTGTGTGAGCCGAACCTGCCCGACATCAAGGGAATTCACGACTTCAAGGGCGACGTCTTCCATTCGGCTCAGTGGAATCACGACGTCTCGCTCGCAGGCAAGCGCGTCGCCGTCATCGGGACCGGCGCGTCGGCGATCCAGATCGTGCCCGCCATCGCAGGCCAGGTGGAGCACCTGGACGTGTACCAGCGCACCGCGCCGTGGATCCTGCCCCGCGCGGACCGCCCGTACACCAAGCTCGAACGCTTCGCCTTCAAGCACGTTCCCGGTTTCCAGCGCCTCTCCCGCACCGGCATCTACGCGATGCGCGAGACCCAGGTCGTCGGATTGGCCAAGGCCCCGGCCTTCATGAAGCCGCTGCAGTGGGCGTCGGAGAATCACCTGCGCACCCAGATCAAGGACAAGGCGCTGCGCGCCAAGGTCACCCCGAACTTCCGCATCGGCTGCAAGCGCATGTTGATCTCGAACGCGTACTACCCGGCACTCGCTCAGAGCAACGTCGACCTCGTCACCGACGGCATCGCCGAGGTGCGCGAAGGATCGATCGTCACCAAGGACGGCACCGAGCGCCCGATCGATGCGCTCGTCGTCGCCACCGGGTTCCACGTCACCGACTCCCCCGCGTACCACGGCATCACCGGCAAGGACGGCCGCACATTGGCCCAAACCTTCGAGGACGGTGGACAGCAGGGTTACAAGGGCGCGGCGGTCGCGAACTTCCCCAACATGTTCTTCCTGGTGGGCCCCAACACCGGTCTGGGCCACACGTCGATGGTGTTCATGATCGAGTCGCAGATCAACTACCTGGTCGATGCGTTGAACACGATCGACAAGCACGACATCGGCACCATCGAGGTGCGCAAGGACGTGCAGGACGAGTACAACGTGACGCTGCAGGATCAGCTGGCCAAGAGCGTCTGGATGAACGGCGGGTGCGCCAGCTGGTACCTCGACAAGCACGGCAACAACACGACGCTGTGGCCGGGCTTCACCTTCGAGTTCCGCCGAATCACCAGGAACTTCGATCTCGATGCGTACCGTAGCGTCGCTACCGCAGACCTGCCCTCCGGATCGTCGGCGAACAACTCCGCCGGCAACAACACAGACAAGGTGTCCGCACGATGAGCACATTCACAGGCAAGGTGGCCGTCGTCACCGGCGCGGGCTCGGGAATCGGCCGCGCGCTGGCCCTCGAACTGGCCGGACGCGGAGCGAAGTTGGCTCTGTCCGACGTCGACACCGCCGGACTCGACGAGACCGTTCGACGGGTCGAGGCGTTGGGTGCCGAGGTCAAATCGGATTTCTTGGACGTTTCCCAGCGCGAGACCGTGCTGGATTACGCCGAGGCCGTCGTCGCGCATTTCGGCAAGGTCAACCAGATCTACAACAACGCCGGTATCGCATACCACGGTGACGTCGAAAAATCCTCGTTCAAGGACATCGAGCGCATCGTCGACGTCGACTTCTGGGGAGTCGTCAACGGCACCAAGGCATTTCTGCCGCACATCCAGGCCTCCGGCGACGGACACATCATCAACATCTCCAGCCTCTTCGGCCTGTTGGCAATGCCGTCGCAGTCCGCGTACAACGCGGCGAAGTTCGCCGTCCGCGGGTTCAGCGAATCGTTGCGGATGGAGATGCTGATCGCCAAGGCTCCGGTGAAGGTGACCGTGGTGCACCCCGGTGGCATCAAGACCGCCATCGCCCGCAACGCCACCGTCGCGGAGAACTTCGATCAGGCCGACGTGGCCAAGTTCTTCGACAGCAAGCTCGCCAAGACCACCCCGATCGACGCGGCGAAGACCATCCTCAAGGGCGTCGAGAAGGGCAAGGGCCGGGTGCTCATCGGGTCCGACGCCATTGCGCTCGATCTGCTGCAGCGCATCACCGGTTCGCGATACCAAGGCCTGATCGCCGCAGTGTCCAAGCGTGCCATGCCACGCTCCAAGAAGTAGGCGGGTCGCATCGTGAAGTCCTTCTACGTTCCCTTGCCGATCGTCGCGGCCGCTCTGAAGCCGTTCTATCGCGTCGCGCTGAATTCGCGCTTCTCGTTCCGCACGCAGCGGCTGATCCTCGAAGCCGGGGCTCCGCTGCAGACGCTCCCGCACGGAACCGTCGCGCAGAAGTTGACGCTCGCCGGGCGTCGGGCAGAGCGCATCACCGTCGGGGCGACCGAACGCGACACCGCGATTCTGTACCTGCACGGCGGCGCGTACACGATCGGTTCGATCAACACGCATCGGTCACTGGCCGCACATCTGGCCCGGGAATCGGCCAGCGCGGTCTACGTGCTCGATTACCGGTTGGCCCCGGAGAATCCGTACCCGGCAGGTCTGGACGATGCCGTGGCGGCGTTCCGCGAGCTGGTCCGAGTGCACGGATTCACTGCGGACCGCATCGCCATCGCAGGCGATTCGGCGGGTGGAGGTCTGACGGTGGCCACCGCCCGACGTCTGGTGGACGACGGCACCAGCCCGGCCGCCCTCGGCCTGATCTCGCCGTGGGTCGATCCCGGTGCGCGCGACGCCGCCAAGGACCGCGATCTCGTGGTCAACACCGGGTGGTCGTACAGCTCGGCCGACGCCTATCTGGGCGCGGGCGACCCACTGGACCAGGGTTTCGCCCCACTGTTGGGAAATCTGGACGGGTTGCCACCGATCGTCATGCACGTCGGTACCGACGAGGTGCTGTACGCGCAGATCACCGCGTTCGCGGACAAGCTGCGACTGTCGGGTGTCGAGCTCGAACACGTGGAATACAAGAAGCTCTGGCACGTGGCCCATCTACAGGCATCGATCCTGCGGGAGGCGGCCCAGGCCGTCCATCACATGGGCTCGTACCTGGGCCGCAAGGTCAGGGCAACGCAGACGAGCACAGTGTCACAGGTTGCGCTCACCGAGCCAGCGGCCGGCGACCTCGCCTGACGGAACACCACTGCGGACCTCGCCGATCATGTCGGCGAGGTCCGCAGTCGTCAGCTCCCCCGCCACCACCGAGAACGACCTCAGCGCGCTCTCGCTGAGCACTCCGTCGACGTAGAGCGGAACCACGTTCTGCGCCGGATACACATGATCGTCGTCGGGCAGCGTGGTCAGATCCTTCGCCGACGGGCCGAACGACGCGGTGCGAATCGCGAGCGCGGCCACCGCACCGGAATTCAGGTCGTCGACCGCGAACTGTGCGTCCGGGTACACCATGAACTCGGAGAAACCGGCCCCGGTGAAGGAGGGACTCCCCACGCCTTCCGAGATCACGTCCGTCGGATGTACCTGCCCCTCGACCGTCCCCACCGTTGCTTCGTTTCGACGCAGAAAGTCCGTCACCGTTTCCCCGTCGGCTGCCGACGTGCCAGGAGCCACCGCAATGGCAAGTCGATCCTCGGCGGTGGCGTAGTCCCCCACCGACAACCCGGCAGGCAGCGAGCGGTTCAGTTCGGTGTACACGTCCTCTGCCTCGGTTGCTGCCGACAGAGTGTCGAACGTGCGCAACAGCTCTCCGGTCAGGTCGGGAACCATCGTCACCTCACCGCGGTCCAGCGCCGCGAGGTAGTCGGCCCGATCTCCCAGGTCTTCCTTCACCTGGACGTCCGCTCCCGTAGACCGCAGTCCCCCGGCGTAGATCTGCGCGAGCAGCCGCGAAAGATCCGAGCTGCCCGCTCCGACGACGACGGGCACGGCAGCAGGGTCGGTCGACGCGCCGGCACTGCAACCACCGACCAGTCCAGCGATCGACATCACCAGGGCCGCTGCCAGAACCGACGGTCGCACTGTCATTTTCTCCTGTTCACTGCCCGGGTGGTTTACCGATCTCGGCCGCGGGGCACTAGTGCGAACGAGACGGTAGTCGAACCAACCTTATGGGCACGCTGGTTTCGACTACCATCCCGAGCAGCCCGAGTCCTGGTTCCTTCGATGTCCCCGCAGCGCGGGTGGGGTCGACAGGAGATGGGTAGGACTGTGCCCGAACCGATGGAAGGACACCATGACCACCTCCCGAATCACGCGCGCGTTCTCCGCTCCGAGGGCAGTGGCCGCCGTGGCCGCAGTCGCTCTCTCGGTCACCGCTCTGACCGCCTGCGGCGGAAATTCGGATCCACTGTCCAGCGGGGGCGGCGAGAGCAACAGCGACACCAACTCGATCATCATCGGCTCGGCCAACTTCCCCGAGTCCGAGACCGTGGCGAACATCTACGCCGAGGCCCTGCGCGCCAACGGTTTCGAGGTGAGCACCAAGCTCAACATCGGCAGCCGTGAGGCCTACATTCCCGCAGTGCGAGACGGGTCTATCGACCTGATCCCCGATTACACCGGCAACCTGCTGCAGTACTTGGACGAATCCGCGACCGCCACGTCCTCCGAGGACGTCCTGGCCGCATTGCCTGCTGCACTGGGCGACGACCTCACCGTGACGGCGCAGGCACCGGGCGAGGACAAGGACGCCGTCGTCGTCACTCGCCAGACCGCCACCGAGCGCAACCTCACCACCATCGGCGACCTCGCCCCGTTCTCGTCCGAGGTGACCTTCGCCGGTACCCCGGAATTCCAGGAACGCGTCGGCGGCCTGCCCGGTCTGCGTGACAAGTACGGCCTGGACATCTCACCCGGCAACTACATTCCGATCTCCGACGGCGGCGGCCCGGCCACGGTCGAGGCACTCGTCTCCGGACAGGTCGTCGCGGCGGACATCTTCACCACCGCGCCCTCGATCGCACAGAACGATCTTGTCGTCCTCGAGGACCCGGAGAACAATTTCGCTGCCCAGAACATCATTCCGGTGCTGCGTACGGCCAAGCAGTCCGACAAGCTCACCCAGGTTCTCGACGCGGTATCGGCACAGATCACCACCGAGGAGCTGATCGCGCTGAACACCTCGGTCTCGGGCGACGAGAAGGTCGAGCCCGCAGCAGCGGCAGCCGCGTGGGTCCAGGACAAGGGTCTGGATCAGCCGGTCAGCTGATGATCACTTTCGAGCAGGTCAACAAGACGTATCCGGACGGCACCACGGCCGTCGACTCTCTGGACCTGGTGATCGAGCCACACTCGTTCACCGTGTTCGTGGGGCCGTCCGGCTGCGGCAAGACCACGTCGATGCGAATGATCAACCGCATGATCACGCCCACCTCGGGCGTGATCACGGTCGACGGTCGCAACATCGCGGACATCGACGCGGTGAAGTTGCGCCGCGGCATCGGGTACGTCATTCAGAGTGCCGGGTTGTTGCCGCACCGCACCGTCGTCGACAACGTCGCCACGGTGCCGGTACTCAACGGCGAATCACGTCGCGCTGCGCGCAAGGCTGCACTCGACGTCCTCGAGCGCGTCGGCCTCGACCCGGCATTCGCCTCGCGCTACCCGGCGCAACTGTCCGGCGGGCAGCAACAGCGAGTGGGCGTGGCCCGGGCGCTGGCCGCCGACCCGCCGATCCTGCTGATGGACGAGCCCTTCAGCGCGGTGGACCCGGTGGTTCGTGAAGAACTTCAGATCGAGATGCTGCGACTGCAGGCCGATCTGAAGAAGACGATCGTCTTCGTCACCCACGACATCGACGAAGCCGTCCGGCTCGGCGATCGCATCGCGGTTTTCGGACCCCAGGGCCGATTGCAGCAGTACGACAAGCCGGAGACCGTACTCGCCGCCCCGGCAACGTCTTTCGTGGCGTCGTTCGTCGGCCGCGATCGCGGCTACCGTGGACTGTCGTTTCGGTCGGCACAGGCGGTGACCATGCACCCGATCCACACGGCGACGGAGGACGAGATCCACGGCCTCCGACTGGACCAGGGTCAGTGGGTCCTCGTCGTCGACGAGCAGCGCCGTCCACTCGGGTGGATCGACGCGACCGGAGTCGAGAAGGTGCGCGACGGCCGGAGCATCGACGACAGCACGGCAGCGGGCGGCTCGCTGTTCCTCGAGGGTGGCGATCTGCGTCAGGCACTCGACGCGGCGATCTCCTCGCCCTCGGGGATCGGTGTCGCGGTCGATTCGGCCGGAGCGGCCGTGGGTAGCGTCGACGGCGCGGAGATCCTCGAACACCTTGCTGCACAACGTAAGTCAGAGGACTCCGAGCGCAACCGGCACCACTTCCTCGCCAGCGGGGACACCGAACAGTGACCTGGCTGCTGGACAACTTCGATGTGGTTCTCGGCTACACGAAGACGCACCTGTATCTCTCGCTCGTCCCGTTGCTGGCCGGGTTGCTCATTGCCATCCCGCTGGGCACCGTCATTCGAAACACTCGCTGGGTTCGTCGAATCACGTTGACGGTGGCCAGTATTGCGTTCACCCTTCCCTCGCTCGCGCTGTTCGTCACCATCCCCGCGGTGGTCGGACTACCGGTGCTCGATCCGTTGAACGTCGTGATCGCCCTTGCGGTGTACTCGACCGCGCTACTGGTGCGCGCGGTGCCCGAGGCACTCGATTCGGTACCGTTCGCCGTGGTCGATTCCGCCGAGGCGATGGGCTATTCGTCGCTGCGGCGAGCAGTGACCGTCGAACTGCCACTGGCGCTTCCGGTGCTGATCGCCAACATCAGAGTCGTGGCGGTCACGAACATCTCGCTGGTGTCGGTCGGCTCGGTCATCGGTATCGGCGGTCTCGGCCAGCTGTTCACCCAGGGCTACCAGCGCGACTATCCCGACCAGATCTTCGCGGGCATCATCTCGATCGTGTTCCTGGCGTTGATCTTCGACGCGGCCCTGTACCTGCTGGGCCGTCGACTCACTCCGTGGACGCGGCTGAGCACGGGCTCGTCGAAGAAGAAGGCACGCGCATGAATCTCTTCTCCGAGGCGTTCTCGTACATTCTCGACGGCGGAAACTGGGCCGGTCCCACAGGAATCGGCACTCGACTGACCGAACACATGTGGTACAGCCTGTTGGCAGTGTTGCTCTCGGCTGCCGTCGCGGTTCCGGTCGGTCTGCTCATCGGTCACCTGCGCCGCGGTGAGGCCGTCATCGTCGGGCTCGTCAACGCGCTGCGGTCGCTGCCGACCCTCGGCATTCTCGTGTTTCTGGTTCTGGTGATCGGATTGGGTCTGGTCCCACCGATCATCGCGTTGGTGCTGCTCGGCATTCCTCCGCTGTTGGCAGGCACGTACTCCGGTATCGCCAACGTCGACGCCAACGTCGTCGACGCCGCCCGGGCGATGGGGATGACCGAAACCCAAGTGCTGTTTCGGGTCGAGATTCCCAACGCGCTGCCACTGATCCTCGGCGGGTTGCGTAACACCACACTGCAGATCATCGCCACTGCGACCATCGCGGCCTACGTCAACCTCGGTGGGCTCGGCCGCTACATCTTCGACGGACTCGCGCTCTACGACTACGGCCGCGTTCTGGTCGGCGCGATCCTGGTGGCTCTGCTGACCCTGATCGTCGACGGCCTTCTCGCCCTCGCGGTGTGGACGTCCGTTCCGGGTACCGGTCGCCTGCGGCGGATGCCGACCGGACTCGCGAAAGTCTGACTCGACCTACGACGAAAGACACCGGCGAACCACAGGCCCGGGTGGGGGCCGGGTTCGCCGGTGTTTTCTTTCCGTTTTCCTACGCGACGCCCTCGGCTCGCGCTGCTGCCGCAACTGCGTCCGCAACGGCCGGGGCGACACGAGGATCGAGTGGGCTGGGCACGATTTTGTCCGCAGCCAACTCGTCGCCGAGAACCGAGAGGATTGCCTCGGCAGCGGCGAGCTTCATGCCTTCGGTGATGCGACGGGCACCTGCGTCGAGCGCGCCCTTGAACACACCGGGGAAGGCGAGAACATTGTTGATCTGGTTCGGGAAGTCACTGCGTCCGGTCGCGACGATGGCGGCGTACTTCCTCGCCACCTCCGGATGGATCTCCGGATCCGGGTTGGACAGCGCGAACACGATGGAGTCCGCGGCCATCGAAGCGATGTAGCTCTCGTCGATCCTGCCCGCGGACAGACCGAGGAACACGTCGGCTCCAGCCAGGGCGTCGGCGGCTCCGCCTGCCAGCGCACGGGGGTTGGTACGCGCAGCGAGATCGGTCTTGACGCCGGTGAGATCCAGGCGATCGGAGGAGACGATCCCCTTCGAGTCCAGCACTACCACGTCCCGGATGCCGGCCAGAAGGAGCATGTTGGCGCACGCCACACCTGCTGCCCCGGCTCCGGAGATGACGACCTTCAGTTCGGAAGTGTTGCGGCCCTGCACCTTCGCGGCCCCGTTGAGCGCGGCGAGGACGACAATTGCGGTGCCGTGTTGGTCGTCGTGCATGACCGGGCACTCGAGCGCCTCGATGACGCGGCGTTCGATCTCGAAACAGCGCGGCGCCGAGATGTCCTCGAGGTTGACGGCACCGAAGCTGTGGCGCAACCGCACGATGGTGTCGACGATCTCGTCGACGTCGTTGGTGTCGAGCACGATCGGGATGGAGTCGAGGCCCGCGAACTTCTTGAACAGTGCGGCCTTGCCCTCCATCACCGGCAACGACGCGCGAGGACCGATGTCGCCCAGGCCGAGCACTGCGGAGCCGTCGGAGATGACGGCGACGAGGCGATCGGTCCAGGTGTATCGCTTGGCCAGCGCGGGATCGGCGGCGATGGCGCGGCTGACCTGGGCCACTCCTGGGGTGTAGGCGATCGAGAGATCGCGCTGTGTGTCGAGCGGCGCTGCCAACTCGACCGACAGCTTGCCGCCGAGGTGCCCGGCGAAGATCTCCTCGGCGGTGATCGCTGCCGGCCCTGCCGGTGCGGTGTGTGTTGCTGCGGTGTCTTCGACTGCCGTCACGGTGAAAGCTCCTCGCACTGTCGACCTCGACCAGCAAGGCGACGAAATGTCAACGAAGTGAGTGGTGGAAATGAGGGCCGTCGGAGTGCGCCAGTGCTGGCTGCAAACTGCCGAGAGCGTGTCTCGCATGTGAGGCGGGTGTGCCTGCACGATCAGCGATGGGCTGTAGCCCTGTCGGTGCCCCAGTGTGCCACATCGCCACCCCACCTGACCACAGAGTCGAGAGCGGGCAGATTTATGCCACCACGGCTTCTACTGCCACCATTGTGTCCACAGGACGAGGCCGGTGACGACGAAGACCACGATCGCCCCGAGAACAGCCGAGAAACCGCGACGGTGATCGGCGATGCGCTGCGCTGCGCGAACACGGCCACGCCCGCGGCGACGATGTGCGCGGCGACCGAGACACCGCCCGGACCGGGGAAGCCGCGGGAGTGGCCCAGATACTGCGTGACGGCGACGCCGATGGCGAGCACCACCAGTCCCGCTGTGACGATGCCGCTGAGCCCGCGCAGGAATCGGAGCCCGTACGACGCCCCGGTCATCCGCCGGCCACGAATCCGCGAACCGAATCCGCGACCAACTGCACCGCGATGGCGGCGAGCAACAGACCTGCGATGCGCGCCAACAGCGAGATCCCGCCCTCCCCGAGGAGCCGGATCAGCGCCGTCGAGAATCGCAGCACCAGGAAGAACAGAACGTGAATGGTGATGATGCCCAACGCAATTGCCAGGAACGAACCGACGTCACCGTCGGCCTGACTGACGTAGACGATCACCGCGGCAATGGCACCGGGGCCGGCCATCAGCGGAGTCCCCAGCGGCACGAGTGCCACGTTCACGTCCTCCGCGGCGGTGTCGCCGCCCGCACCCTTTCCGGTGAGCAGCGACAACGCGATGAGCAGCAGCAGCAACCCGCCTGCGCCCTGCAGTGCCGGGATGCCGATGTGCAAGTAGCTCAGGATCGCCTGACCGCCGATCGCGAACACCGAGATGACGGTCAGCGAGACCGCGGGTGCCTGCCACGCGGCCTTGTTGCGTGCTTCTTTGCTCTTGCGGCCCACCAGTGACAGGAACACCGGGATCGCGCCCGGTGGGTCCATGATGACGAACAGGGTGATCAACACCGTCAGGTAGAGCGTCACGTCGAATGTCATGGGAGTGCCGCCGCAATCAGACGGTCGTATTGTTCTGGGGCCGTGGTGTATTCGCCCAGCTTCACCGTCTTGTTGGTGCCGTGGTAGTCCGAGGATCCGGTGACGATCAGGTCCAGTTCGGCGGCGAGATCGGCCATCACCGCGGTGTCCTGCGGCGAGTGGTCCATGTGGTGCACTTCCACTCCCCCGAGACCGCGCGCTGCAAGTTCGCGAATGTGATCGAGGTCGAGGATGCGACCGCGGGCACGAGCTCTGGCGTGCGCGAGCACACTGACACCGCCTGCCGCGGCGATCATGTCCACCGCGACCTCGAGGGGGGTGTCGACCTTCTCGACGTAGTACTTGCCGCTCGTCGCCAACGGACCGGCGAACGCGGCATCCATGTTCGGAACGTAGCCGGCGTCGATCAGCGCGCGGCCCAGGTGCGGTCGTCCGGCAGCGTCTCCGGCCGAGGCCAGCACCGCGTCGGGGTCGATGGGCAGACCGTCCGCCGCCATCTTCTGGGCAATGGCACGCAATCGAGTGACCCGCTCGCCGCGCAACCGAGCGCGCTCGCCCGCGAACGCCTCGTTCGCGGGATCGAACAGATACGCGAGCAGGTGCACCGGAACCGGCTCGCCGTCCTCGCCTCGCCCGGTGCAGGAAAGTTCCATGCCGCGCACGAGCGTGAGACCGGGCGGCAGTGCCGAGGCCGCTTCGTCCCACCCCGAGGTGGTGTCGTGGTCGGTCAGAGCCACCACCGACAGTCCTGCCTCGGCTGCGGCGTGGACCAGCTCGGTCGGGCTGTCGGTGCCGTCGGACGCCGTCGAGTGGGTGTGGAGATCGATGAGCACCTGCACAGTGTTCCAGGCCCACTCTCTCGTCGTTTTGCTGGCGTACGATTGCCCGCCATGCCGTCCCTTCCACCACGCCCGTCGCTGCCGTCACTGCATCGACGATCGGCCAAGGCCGGTCCCGAGCCGACACCGCGGATTCCGGTGCCCACGGCCCGCGCGATCGTCGACTGCGCGGTCTACGTCGACGGTGCTCGACTTCCCGGCAGATTCACTCACACCTCGGCCATCGCAGAGGTGCGTGCCCGCGGCGAGGGATTCGTGTGGGTCGGTCTGCACGCACCCGACGAGCACCAGATGAGCGCGATCGCCCAGTGCTACGGCCTGCACGAGCTGATGGTCGAGGACACCGTCCACGCCCATCAGCGGCCCAAGCTCGAGCGCTACGACGACGTCGCGTTCCTGGTGCTGCGCACGGTGAAGTACGTCGAGCACGAGTCGGTGACGACCGCCAACGAGATCGTCGAGAGCGGCGAGATCATGGTGATGGTCGGCCGTGACTTCGTCATCACCGTCCGGCACGGAGAGCATTCGGGGTTGGCCGGCGTGCGTCAGCGCCTCGAAGCGAACCCCGAACAACTCGCCCTCGGCCCGTCGGCGGTCCTGCACGCGGTGGCCGACCACGTCGTCGACGAGTACCTCGCGGTGACCGACTCGATCGAGCGAGACGTCGACGGCATGGAGGAGGAAGTGTTCTCGCCGCATCACCACGTGCCCATCGAGAACATCTACCTCCTCAAGCGGGAGGTCGTCGAGCTTCGCCGATCGGTGACGCCTCTGTCGACGCCATTAGCGCGTCTGGTGCAGGAGCCGAGCGTCCCGAAGGCCGTGCGACGGTATCTGCGCGACGTGCAGGACCACCACACGACGGTCGCCGAACGCATCTCCGAGTACGACGAGGTGCTCAGCTCACTGGTCGACGCGGCGCTGGCGCGAGTGACGATGCAGCAGAACCTGGACATGCGCAAGATCTCGTCGTGGGTGGCGATCGCCGCTGTGCCGACGATGGTCGCGGGCATCTACGGGATGAACTTCGACAACATGCCCGAGCTGCACTGGACGTACGGCTACCACTTGATGGTCGCGGTCGTGTTGTGCGTCTGTATCGGACTGTGGCGGACGTTCCACAAGAACAACTGGCTCTAGGAGCTGGGCCCGGTTGGACGATGTCCAACCGAATCGAGCGGTCGTTGGTGATTGTCCCGACTGCTTCCACGTGACGAACCCACCGGTTCGTCCCGGATGAGACTGCAGAAGTCCTGCAGTGTCATCCGGAAGGGATCGATGAGAATCCGCTCGCTGGTACTGGCTTCGGCCGTGGCCATGATCTTTTCGTACGCCCCAGGGGCCGCGTCGGCTCAGCCGGTTCTCGCAGATCCAGCCGGCCCGCCGCTGACCGTCGCGAAGGCCGATCTCGACGAGGCCCTCACCTGCACCACCGATCTGCACGACGCCACCCGCGATCCGGTCCTGCTCACACCGGCCTTCGCCACCGATCAGCAGTCCTTCGGCTGGAACTACCTGCAGTCACTGCCGGCCGAAGGGATACCGGTGTGCAGCCTCTCCCTTCCCGACGAGGGGTACGGCGACCTGCAGATCGCCGCCCAGTACGTGGTGCACGCAGTCCGCACCATGGCCGCCGACAGCGGTCGCCAGGTCGTCATGATGGGTCACCAACACGGTCCGCTGGACGAGCTCTGGGCGTTGACGTTCTGGCCGGACCTGCCCGCACTGGTGTCGGATTTCGTCTCGCTCGCCACCCCGTACAACGGCACCGACTCGGCGCGCTCGGGATGCGACGACTCGCAGGAGTGCCCGCCTGCGAACTGGCAGATCGCCACCGGATCGAAATTCCTCACCGCGCTGGCGGCGCGTCCGTTGCCCGCGGGACCCAGTTACACCTCGATCTTCACGACATTCGACCAATTGATCTACCCGCAACCGCACGCCAGCACTCTGGCCGGAGCCGCGAACATCGCCGTCCAGGACATCTGTCCGCTGCGGCCCGTCGAACACTTCAACATCATCGGCGACAACGTCGCCTTTCATCTCGTCCTCGACGCGCTCGACCACGACGGACCTGCTGTGCGCGAACGCATCTCGGACAACCTGTGTTTCAGCACCGCGATGCCGAACCTGCGCTACGACGCGCGTGCGGCGATCACCGGACTGAAGTATCTGGCCCAGGTACCTCGGCATCTGATCGACGATTCCGTCAGTGCCGAACCGGATTTGGCAACCTACGCGCGGTGAGTGGGCGTCAAAGACTGGCCGCGGACCGATTCGGATCGCGCACGTCGATCCCTGCCTCGGTCCAGGCCTCCCGCAGGGCTGCGGCACCGCGTAACCGCACCCACGCCGCCTCGGTACCGGTCAACGGCACTGCGGCGAGGAAACGAACCGGATCGTAGGGCTCGGGCAGCGTCAGATCGGCGATATCACTGACTCCGAGCAGCACCGCGGTGAACGGCGCGTTGGTCCACAGCGGCTCGCCCAGGTCCAGCAGCGCATCCTCGACGAGAACGACGCCCTCCACCGCGGGAGAGGCAGCGAGCACGGCCAGGGACTTGTGCACGCCCGACGCCACGCCTGCCCCACCGCGAAGGGTCAGCACCAGTTCGGCGCGGGGGCCGCGCGAGGGATCTGCGACGAGTTCGTTGGGATCGGCCATGGGGTGACGAGAGCAGCCGAGACTGACGTACCGGACCACGTCGGAGTCCGCGCCGAATCTCAGCACGTCCAGCGACTCGAGGCCGAGGAAGGTCACCGACGCCGACGACGGATTCTCGTCGCCGATCTCGGTCACCAGATGTGCGCGTACCGCTGCAATGACACTGTCGCTCACCTGACCCATCCAACACCACCGATGCCCGAGAAGTCCGTTCGGAGGTACCACCGCACCGGAGGTGGGTACCGTCGTACCCGTGGTCTCCGTTCTCGCAGTCGCCGACGAAACGATCGAATCCCTGTGGAGTCCGCAGGTGAAGTCGCTCGGAGTCGACCTGATTCTCGGCGCGGGCGACCTGCCGTTCGATTACCTCGAGTACCTCACCGACGCGTTGAACGCACCGTGCGTGTTCGTGCCGGGCAATCACGACGCGGACCTCACCGGCTACTCGGCCGGACGTGCAGGCTGGATGCGCGCCGGGCTGCCCGCCACCTGGCCCGGACCGGTCGGTGCCGTCAACGTCGACCGTCGCATCGTGTCCGCGGCAGGCGTACGGATCGCCGGTCTCGGCGGGTCCATCCGCTACAACGGTGGGCCCAATCAGTGGACCCAACGGCAGCAGCGACGGCGATCACGCACCCTGACCCGGACGTTCGCATGGCATCGCAACGTGCGCAAGGATCTTCGGCCCGTCGACATCCTGCTCACCCACAGTCCACCACTCGGCGTCGGCGACGACACCGACCCCGCGCACATCGGCTTCGACTGCCTGGACGAGGTGACGCGTCGACTGTCCCCACAGTTGTTGTTGCACGGCCATATTCATCCGCACGGTCACACCCCGGACGATCTGACCCTGCACGGCGCCACGGTGATCAACACCGTCGGCTACACCCTTCTCGAGATCGAACCGGGCGGCGAGAGAACGGATTTCGAGACACCGAAGATCGTGAGGCGCAGACATGGCACGTGACACCGGATTCCCGGCCGCCGATGCGGAGAACGACTTCACCCGCCAGCGCCGACGCGCCGACGTCGCACGTCTGGTCGGGTGGCTGCGTCGTCAACCCGACGACGTCAACACCATCCTGCCGTTCGACGAGGTCGTCGCGGCCCTCGGCAAGGTGGGCGAGCGTCACCTCGGCCTGCAGGTCATTCGCGTCGACACCATCGTCGGCAGCGTCGATCGCACACGCGACTTCGATCGTTTCTTCCGTCCGACATCGGCGCGCATCCGCGAACGTTGGCAGCGACTCGCGGCTGCTCAACGTCGCGGCGAAGCGATGCCGCCGATTCAGGTCTATCGCATCGGCGGAATGCACTTCGTCGTCGACGGCCATCACCGAGTCTCCATCGCGTTCGCCATGCACCGAACGTCGATCGACGCCGTCGTCACCGAGATCATCACCCGCATCTCCCCCGAAGGAATCACCCGACGTGGCGATCTGCTGATCAAGGATCACCGGCGCATCTTCCTCAGCCGAGTGCCGTTGGTGGGCAAGGCACGCGAGGCCGTTCAGGTGACCGATCCGTTCGATTACGCCCAGCTGAGCGAATCGGTGGAGGCATGGGGCTTCCGGTTGATGCAGGAGGTCGGTGAATTCGTCGACCGCGGTACCGTCGCGCGACGTTGGTTCGGTGAGGAGTACCTACCGGTGGTGCGCATGGTGCGCGCGGCGGAGATCCTCGAGGACCGCACCGACGCCGAGGCGTACCTCTGGATGAGCCGGGAGCGTTACCGCCTGGTGCGCGAACACGTCTGGAACGACGAGATCGTCAGCGAACTGCGGCAGAAGGCGCTGGGTAAGCCCACCCGTCCGCAGTAACCCCGTTCTCGTTTCCGTAGTCGACCGATGTCTGGTAACTACTTAGATGCGTTCAACATTTTTGTTCTCACGCGATTGTGCACTTCCATCACGTAACGAGGTAGTTCGTTCATGTCCACCCGCCGCATTCTGCTGCCCGGACTCTGTTTCGTCGTCATGACCCTCGCCGTCCTGCAGACGATGGTCGTACCCATCGTGGGAACCATCGGCACCCAGCTCGGGGTCAGCACCACCGCAGCCGGCTGGGTACTGACGGCAAACCTCCTCGCCGCGGTGATCGCCACTCCCGTGATCGGACGGCTCGCCGACCTGCACGGCAAGCGTCCCGTCCTGGTCGGTGTCCTGACCGTGGTGCTCGCCGGATCGATGCTGGCCGCCCTGACGGATTCACTGCTGTGGCTGCTCGTCGGTCGGGTGTTGCAAGGCGTCTCGTACGCCCTGTTCCCCATCGCACTGGCCGTACTGCGCGACGAGATGCCGCCCGCGAAACTGGTCGGGTCGATGGCAATCCTGTCCGGCACACTCGGTGTCGGCGGCGGGTTCGGACTGGTGTTGACCGGACTGCTGACCGCCAACGGTGCCGACTACCACCGCGTGTTCTGGCTCACTGTTGCGTTCGTCGTGGTCGCGCTCGCGATCGCCTGGTTCGGCGTTCCCTCGCGGCCGAGAACCAGCGGCGGCTCCGTCGACTGGTGGGGCGCTGCACTGCTCGCGGTGACTCTGCTTCTGCTGTTCCTCGCCCTGACCCAGGGCCGCACGTGGGGGTGGGGTTCGGTTGCCACCATCGGCTGCGCGGTCGTCGGTGTGCTGGTGGGAACCATCTGGTGGGTCTTCGAGAACCGCACCGACGAACCCCTCGTCGCACCCCGCATGCTCACCCACGGGCCGTTGCTCGCCACCAACGTCGCCACGCTCTTCGTCGGCGTCGGGATGTTCGTCAATTTTCTCGCGTGCTCGTTCTTCGTGCAGACCCCACGCGCCGTGGCAGGTTATGGCTTCACCGCCAACGTGCTCGAAGCGAGCGTCGTGTACCTCCTGCCCGGCGCGGCGGTGGGCGTGGTCGCGGCTGTCGTCAGTGGCCGTCTCATCCGGTCGTACGGACCTCGCCGGGTCCTGGTGGCGGGAGCTCTGATCGGTCTGATCGGGTTCGTGTTCGTCGCGCTCGCCCATGATCGGACCTGGCAACTGATCACCGCCGGTATCGTCATCAACCTGTTCGTCAGCCTCGCGTTCGCGGCCCTACCCAACCTGCTCATGGCCGAGGTCAGCGCAGCGGACACCGGAGTGGCGAACAGCGTCAACTCGATCGTGCGCACCGTCGGCACCTCGATCGCAAGTGCCACGCTGTCCACCGTGCTCGCCATGTTCACGATCGACGGAACGACCGTCGCCCGCGAAATCGTCTACACCGCGGCCTTCCTCACCGGTGCTGCAGCATGCGCCGTCGTCGCCCTTGCGGCCCTCGCCATCAAGAGCACCCCGCCGGATCGGGAATCGACCGTCGTTGCCGATTCCGAATCGACCGATGAGTCGGGGCCGAAGCTGGGAGCACTGCCAGGCGTCTGACGACAACCGACGACGACCGCACCGGTCCGACCAGGCCGGGAACAACGAAAACACCGGTCGTCGCCCTTGGGAGAACGCTCGTAATCTCCTGGGAGTCAGCCGTTTTCCCTGTCGCGGGCCCACCGTGTCGACCTAACGTCGGAGAAGTACGAACACCGACGAAAGGGAACACATGAACACCCGAAAGATTCTCACCCGCGCAGCAGTGACCGGGGCTCTGGTGGCCATTCCTCTGGTGGCGATGGCTGGCACCGCGTCGGCCGATCCGCTGTGGACCGATCGGGGCGACAACCACACCCGATACGACGACAACCGAAACGACCAACCGAACCAATTCGAGCTCCCCGAGCTGTTCCCCCAGGCACCGGCACCGCAGCTGCAGAACCCGGCACCGAACGTGGTGCCGTTCGACTTCTTCCAGGGCTACCAGCTGCCGAGCACCGGCTCTGCGTTCTGAGTGCTGCGCAGTGGTGTGGTCGAGTGCCCTCCAAGGCACTCGACCACACCACTGCCGTAGGCACTACAGCGTCAGGTTCGCACCCGAGGCCTGGTCGAACACCGAGATCTTCGCCGGGTCGAACCACAGTTCCACCTGACCACCCTCGGCGGCCTTGGATTCGGCGGCCAGACGTGCAACCACCTGTGCGCCACCGAGATCGGCGATACCCGCGTCCGCTGCGAGCTCCTGCAGCTCGCTGGATTCGACCCGCGCGCCCTTGAGCGTGAAGTAGACGTACTTGTCGCTACCCATCGACTCGAGTACGTCGACGGTGGCGGTGAAGGTGGCACCGCTCATCTTCTGGTAACCGTCGATCAGAGCCGCGTCCTCGAAGTGCTCGGGGCGGATGCCGACGACCACCTCGCGGCCCGGGTTCTTGGCCTTGATCGCATCCATCCGCTCGAGCGGGATGTCGATATCGCCCAACGCGGTCGAGACACCGTTCGAGGTGAGCTGTCCGGGAACGAAGTTCATCGAGGGCGATCCGATGAAGCCGCCCACGAACAGGTTTCGCGGCTTGTCGTAGAGCTCCTGCGGAGAACCGATCTGCTGCACCAACCCGCCGCGCAGCACCACGACGCGATCGCCGAGGGTCATGGCCTCGGTCTGGTCGTGCGTGACGTACACGGTGGTGGTGCCGAGCCGCTTCTGCAGGCGCGAGATCTCGGCGCGAGTCTGCACGCGCAACTTCGCGTCGAGGTTGGACAGCGGCTCGTCCATCAGGAACGCCTTGGGTGTACGAACGATGGCGCGGCCCATGGCAACTCGCTGACGCTGACCACCGGAGAGATTCGCCGGCTTGCGGTCGAGATGCTGGCTGAGGTCGAGGATCTTGGCTGCCTCCTCGACCTTGCTGTTGATCTCCGACTTCGAGAGCTTCGCGAGCGTCAGCGGGAAGGCGATGTTCTGACGCACCGTCATGTGCGGATACAGCGCGTACGACTGGAACACCATCGCGATGTCGCGATCCTTCGGCGCCTTCTCGTTGACGCGCTCCCCCGCGATGCGCAGCTCGCCGGACGAGATGTCCTCGAGACCGGCGATCATGTTGAGGGTCGTGGACTTTCCGCAGCCGGACGGGCCGACGAGGATGATGAACTCGCCGTCGGCGATGGTGATGTCGACGTCGCTGACGGCAGCCGCGCCGTCGGGGTAGAGCTTGGTGACTTTGTCGAGAACGATTTCGGCCATGACGGTTATCCCTTCACTGCGCCGGACGTCAAGCCCGCCACGATACGTCGTTGGAAGAAGAGCACAAAAATGATGATCGGGATCGTGATGACGACTGCTGCCGCCGCGATCGACCCCGTGGGCTCCTCGAACTGAGAGCTACCGGTGAACTGCGAGATGGCCGCCGGGACGGTGACCGAACGTTCCGTTGCCGTCAACGAGATGGCGAGCAGCAGGTCGTTCCAGGCGAAGATGAACACCAGAATGGCGGCGGTGACGATGCCGGGGGCGGCCAGCGGGGCGATGACCTTGCGGAACGCCTGTGCGGGCGTCGCGCCGTCCATCTTCGCTGCCTTTTCGAGCTCCCACGGGATCTCGCGGAAGAACGCCGACAGGGTGTAGATCGCCAACGGCAACGCGAAGGTGATGTACGGAATGATCAGTCCCGGCCAGGTGTCGAACAGTCCCAGCGAGCGGGAGATGTCGAACAGCGGTGTCACCAGCGAGATCTGGGGGAACATCGCGATGAGCAGTGCTGCACCGACCAGAGCCTTCTTTCCCGGAAAGTCCAGGCGAGCAACGGCATACGCGGCCATCGTGCCGATCACCACGGCGATCACGGTGGTGATCAGTCCGATACCGATCGAGTTCACCAAAGCCGAGGTGAACTGATTGGTCGAGAAGATGCCCTTGTAGTTGTCGAAGGTGATCGAACGCGGAATGAAGTTGCCGTCGGCGATGGTGGCCGTCGACTTGAACGAGAGGCTGATGATCCACAGCAGTGGAACCAGTGCGTAGAGCAGGACGAGGACGTTGACGACCGTCCAACCGACCTTCTTGCGAGGCGTAACAGTGGTCATTACTTGCGGCCTCCGTCGTCGGATCCCGGTGCCGATGCACCGAACAGCTTGATGAACACGAACGCGATGATCGCGACGCAGAAGAAGATCAGAATGCTGATCGCCGACCCGAGTCCGAGGTTGAACGCACCGAACAGGTTGTTGTAACCGAGAATCGAGACCGATCCGGTTTCGTTGCTGCCTCGGGTGAGCACGTAGATGTTGTCGAAGATGCGGAACGCGTCGAGGGTGCGGAAGAGCACCGCGACGAGAATCGCCGGCTTCATCAACGGAATCGTGATGCGCATCAGCCTGGTCCAAGCACCTGCTCCGTCGACCTCGGCCGCCTTGAGCAGATCGTCGGGCACCAGAGCCAGGCCCGCCAGCAACAGCAGTGCCATGAACGGCGTGGTCTTCCAGACCTCGGCCAACACCACGATCGCCAGTGACGGGAACTGCTCGGTGAGCGGAGCACTACCGTCGGGCAGCAGATTGGCGAGATAGCCCGTGCCGGGGGTCCACGCGTAGTACCAGCTGTACGCGGCGGCGACGGTCACGATGCCGTACGGGATGAGCACCACGGTGCGCACGAGTCCACGACCGAAGATGGTGCGGTGCATGACCAGAGCCACCGCCAGGCCGAGGATGAACTCGATGATCACCGAGATGATCGTGATGCCTGCCGTCACGCTGAACGCCGTCCACCAGTAGCCGTCGGACAGCACGGTCACGTAGTTGGAGAGGCCGACGAATTCACGATCCTCGGGGAACGCGAGGTTGTACTTCTGCAGGCTGAGCCAGAACGCGTAGATGATCGGATACCCGGTGACCGCGATCATCAGCAGGGCGGCAGGTGCGATGAGCATCAGCCCGAGGCGACGTTCGGCCTTCTTGCCGTCGGAGACGTTCTTCAGAGCCGCCTGCTTGTCGACCGGCTGCGATGCGGGCTGTGACTCGGTGGTGGCGCTCATGGAATCAACCCTTCGGAATTGACGGCCTTGGAGACCAGGTCTGCGAGCTTGTCCACGTCGGCCACCGGATCGATGTTCTGGGGCGGGTTGAGCGCATCGGTGAGCAGAATCGAAATACTCTGGTAGGCAGGCGAAACGGGTCGCACTGCCGCCGATTCGATGGAACCGAGCACGCCTTCCCATGCGGGGTAGGAGGCCTGGAACTCCGGATCGGAGTACAGAGACTTCAGCACCGGCGGCACACCACCGTTGATGGCGTTGTTGCGCTGGTTCTCCTCGTTGGTGAGGCACTCGACGGCCTCCCAGGCGAGGTCCTCGTGCTGAGTGGTCTTCGCGACGCCGATGTTGAATCCACCGATGGTGACCTTCGCGGGCTCGCCCGGGTTCACCTCCGGATACGGCGCGCTACGGAAGACCTCGGCGATCCGCGCATCCTGCTGATCGGCTGGCACGTTCGCGAGGTCGAGGAACGAGACGGCACCGGCGATGGCGTTCTCCTTCAGACCGGGCAGCACGAACGGGTAGTTGACCTGGAAGGCCATCCGTCCCGATTCCATGCCGAGGCGGGCAGTTGCCTCGTCGCTCTGGGAGACCGACGGATCGCGGCCGTCGGCCGTGGCCACTCGCTTGATGATCTCGAGGGCCTTCTCGGTGGCCGCGCGATGCTCGGGAGTGTCGTTCAGCGTTACCGTCGTTCCGTCCTCGGCGACGACCGAACCACCCGCACTCTCGAGCAGCGAGTTGAACCACACCATGAAGCCCTCGTACTGCTTGGCCTGAACGCCGATCTGGCCTGGCTTACCCTCGGCCGCGTTGGCCTCGGCCACGTCGATCAGCTGATCCCAGGTCTGCGGCGGTACCCCGTCCGGCACCTCGTCGGGCCGGTACCAGAGCAACTGGGTGTTGGAGTTGAGCGGAACCGCGTACAGCTGGTCCTGCCATTCCGCCGTCGCCAGTGGGCCTTCGAGGGTGGAGCCGTCGCGGAGCTTCGCGGACAGGTCGTCGGGTACCGGCAATGCCCATCCGGCCTCGGCGAATTCGGCCGTCCACACCACGTCGAGTGTCATCAGATCCAGCGTCCTGTCGTTGCCGGCGAGACGCCGGGCGAGCTGGAGACGCTGATCGTTCGCGCTCTTGGGCAGAGTTCGCTGCTCCACGCGGTAGCGGCCGTTCGAGGCGTCCGAACACACCTGTGCCGCAGCGGCGTACTGCTCTGCGCCGTCTGCGGCAGTGTAGAAACTCAGAACCGGAACCGAACTGTCGGACGAACCACACGCTGCGAGCAACGGACTCGTCACCAGAGCCGCTGCCGCCAACACCCCTATTCTCGTCGCTCTTCCACGCCTACGACCACGATGTCTCGGCACTTTCCGCCTCCGTACGTTCAATTACTCGCGCAGCACACTGTGTGGGACTGCCGTGCACGAAAGAAACGTAACCGAACTCACTGGCATAGAGGGCGATTTGGGGCTATTCCGTTACCTGTCGGTTGCCTGGTCGTCCACCAGGTGTGATCAGATCGACAGTTTGGCGAGCAGGTCGCGTGCTTTCTCTGCCGTTCGAGGCTCGCAGAGGACGTCGTAGCGACCCGCCACCAACTGCATGCTCGACGCGAAATCGCGCTGTCCCTTGGTGGCCGCATACGGAATGGAGGCCGAGATCAGGCCGAAGATGATGCCACCGCCGACGCCGATGAGCAGCGCTCCGAAGATGTTCTCACTGAAGATTCCGAGGACCAGACCGAGGAACACACCCAGCCATGCACCCGAAACGATGCCTCCACCAATCACTTTGGGCCACGTGAGGCGGCCGAGGACGCGCTCGACCTGCATCAGATCGACGCCGACGATCGTGACGTCCTGTACCGAGAACTCCTCGTCGGACAGGTAGTCGACGGCGCGCTGTGCCTCGGCATAGGTGGGGTAGGAACCGATCGGCCAACCGGAAGGCGGCGTCGGCAGTCCCTGCCCTGGGCGGCCCGACTGCGAGAGGGGATTAGTCATGACTCCATTGTGCCCCGAAACGGACAACCGGCACACCCGTTGTAGCGGTTCACAGCAGGTTGACGGTCGGTCAGGACGTGGGCGGCACGAAGGCGGTCGTACGCGTCATTCCTGCCGCCCGGCCCTTCGCCGAGACGACGAGCGCCATCTTGCGGCTCGCCTCGTCGATCATCTCGTCGCCCAACATCACTGCGCCGCGTCCGCCGCCGGCCGCGGACGTGTGGAACTCATACGCGTCGAGGATCATCTCGGCCTTGTCGTAGTCGGCCTGACGCGGCGCGAAGATTTCGTTGGCCGCCTCGATCTGCGTCGGATGCAGCACCCACTTGCCGTCGAAACCGAGGCCTGCCGTGCGGCCGGCCGCCCGGCGGAAAGCGTCGAGATCGCGAATTTGCAGATAGGGACCGTCGATCGCCTGCAGACCGTGTGTCCTGGCGGCGAGAAGAATGGTCATCAGAATGTGGTGATAGGCGTCGCCGGTGTCGTATCCGACCGGCTGCTCGCCGACGACCAGAGTGCGCATGTTGACGCTGGCCATCAGATCAGCGGGACCGAACACCAGGGTTTGCACCCGCGGGCTCGCAGTCGCGATCTCGTCGATGTTGCGCAGACTGCGGGCGCTCTCGATCTGCGGTTCGATCCCGATCGCACCGACGTCGAGTCCGTGCTCTTTCTCGACCTGGGTGAGCAGCAGATCCAGTGCCTGCACGTGCGCGGCGCACTCCACCTTCGGCAGCAGGATGGCGTCGAGAGTGCGGCCGGCACCCGACACGACGTCGATGACGTCGCCGTACGTCCACTGCGTCGTCCAGTCGTTGACACGAACGACCTTGATCTGGTCGCCCCAGCCATCGGAATTGAGTGCGTCGACGATGCGCGCGCGGGCCTCGACCTTCGCGATGGGCGCAACGGCATCTTCGAGATCGAGAAAGATCGCGTCCGCCGGTAGACCCTTGGCCTTGGCGATCATCTTGTCCGAACTGCCCGGAACGGCCAACACCGATCGCCGCGGGCCCGAAGTATTCACGACGAGCACAACCCCTGTCTGATTCACCCTCTGTATTGCGAAGCCTCTAACCTTGCCATCATGGCAGCACTGAGCAAGGTATTCGCGGCCAGGCTCGCCGGCCTGGGTGTCCTGGGCCCCGACGGCGAATCGATCGGACGGGTCCGTGACGTGGTGATCTCGATGCGCGTCGGTAGAGCGCAACCGAGAGTGCTCGGCCTCGTGGTCGAATTGGCAACTCGGCGAAGAATTTTCGTGCCGATGCTCAGAGTCACCAGCATCGAACCGAACTCGGTCCAGCTCACGACCGGGAACGTCAGTCTGCGGCGATTCACTCAGCGCGCGAACGAGATTCTCGTGTTCGCGCAGATTCTCGACTCCAAGGTGCGCGTCGACGACCCCGAGCTCGACGAGCTGCACGACGTCGATTCCATCGTCGTCGACCTCGGCATCGAACTCACCCGAACTCGCGACTGGGTGGTCGCACGGGTTGCGGTACGCAAGCAACGGCAACGGCTCGCGCGCCGTGGTGCGATCCACGTCGTGGACTGGCAGCACGTGCAGGGGCTCACTCAGAACGAATTGTCGATGCCCGATCAAGGTGTCGCACAGCTTCTCATGCAGTTCGAGGATCTACGCGCGGCCGACGTCGCCAACGCGATGCGTGAGCTCCCCGTCAAACGTCGTATGGAGGTGGCGCGGGCGTTGGACGACGAACGTCTCGCCGACGTCGTCCAGGAACTGCCCGACGACGACCAGGTGGAAATGATGCATTACCTCGGCGTCGATCGCGGTGCCGATCTGCTCGAGGCCATGGACCCCGACGATGCCGCCGACCTCCTCGGCGAGCTGCCCGAGACCGAAGCGGAATCGCTTCTGCGACTGATGGATCCGGAGGACTCGGCACCGGTCCGCCGTCTGCTCGAGCACTCCCCCGACACCGCAGGCGGTCTGATGACCCCCGAACCCGTCGTACTCACCGCATCGACGACGGTGGCCGAGGCACTCGCCCGGGTGCGCAACCCCGACCTGACGCCCGCGCTGGCCTCGCTCGTGTTCGTGGTGCGGCCACCGACGGCCACCCCCACCGGCCCGTATCTCGGCTGCGTACATCTGCAGCAATTGCTTCGAGAACCGCCGGCGAGTCTGGTCGGCGGCGTGGTGGACAGCGCGCTGCCGCGGTTGTCCCCCGAGGACAGCCTCACCGCCGTGACGCGGTACTTCGCGACGTACAACCTCGTCTGCGGCCCGGTGGTCGACGACGAGGATCACCTGGTCGGGGCCGTGACCGTGGACGACGTCCTCGATCACCTGCTGCCCGAGGACTGGCGAGATCAGGAAGTGGCCGGACAGTGAAAGAAACAGCACGCCAGAGAATGGACACTCCGCGCGGGTCGCGGATGTTCAACGTCAATCTCGACTTCGACCTCGGCAAGTCGGGCGAGAAGGCCGCGAGATTCCTCGGTACCGGCCGCTACCTGGCAATCCAGACGGGCATCGTGATCGTTTGGATCTTCCTCAACGTCGTGGCCGTCAACCTCCGGTGGGACCCGTATCCCTTCATCCTGCTCAACCTCGCGTTCTCGACCCAGGCCGCGTACGCGGCTCCGCTGATTCTGCTGGCCCAGAATCGGCAGGACGACCGAGACCGAGTCTCGCTCGAAGAGGACCGTTCTCGCGCACAACAGACGAAGGCCGACACCGAGTTCCTCGCTCGCGAACTCGCAGCGCTGCGCATCGCCGTCGGAGAAGTCGCCACCCGCGACTATCTGCGCCGCGAACTGGACGAGGTGAAGGCACTCCTCGAACAGGCGACGGGACAGCCGGTCGCAACTCCGAAGAAGTCACGCAAGAAGGCAGCCGGCCGGGTGCCGGAGGACGCATCGGGCCCGGATACGGCGACATTCGACCCCGAAGCGCACTAGACCCTTCCTCCGCTGATAACAGCCCGGTAACGGAACAGTCTCGAATCAGGTACCCTCGACCCCGGTCATCAGGTCGGGCCCCGGTTGTCATCCGGGGAAATCAGGAGGTACAGCACGCGTGGGTCGTCACAGAAAAGCATCGACTTCCAAGGTCCGACGGAATTCGGTGATTGCTCTGGCAGGTCTCGTCCCCGCAGGACTCGTCACCGCCGCCACCAGCGCCGGAGCCACGGAATACATCCCTTTCGTCAGTGCGAAAACCTCGCCTGCAGCGCAGGAATCCAACTCGGTGGTCGAGACCCCGCAGCCGATCGCCCAGGAGCAGCAGGCGCAACCGGTGGCCCAGGCCGAGCTTCCGGTACCCGCTGCGGTCCCGGCACCCGCCCCGGTCCCCGAGATTCCGCCCACACCCGAGCTGCCCACCAACCTCGCGGTCAGCCCCATCGCGATTCCGGTCGTCAACGTCTCGGCCTACAAGAACGCCGAGCGCATCCTGGCCCAGCAGCAGCCCGGCTGCGGCATCAGCTGGACCGTCATCGCCGGCATCGGCCGTGTCGAATCCACCCACGCCAACAACGGCAAGGTCGACGACTCGGGCGAGCTGCACGAGCCCATCCTCGGTCCACGCCTGAACGGCACCCTCGCGGGCAACCAGGTGATTCGCGACACCGACGGTGGAGCACTCGACGGCGACACCGAATACGACCGCGCAGTCGGACCCATGCAGTTCCTGCCCTCGACGTGGAACCTCTACCACGCGGACGGCAACGGAGACGGCGTCTCCGACCCGCAGAACCTCTACGACGCGGCCCTGGCCACCGGCATGTACCTGTGCGACGACGGCACCGACATGCGCGACCTCGGATCGACCACCAAGGCGATCCTGCGCTACAACAACTCGATGGCCTACGTGGCGAACGTGCTCGCATGGTCGGCCGGATACGCCACCGGCATCGTCCCGACGTCGGACCAGCTCCCGCGCATTCACTGATCGGGTGTCCGCGCCCGCCCTGCTGTCCATCGGGAGTCGGCCCACCGCCTAGCATGAGGCAATGGCTGTATTGACCGAATCCGACGTTCGGACCGCGCTCTCGAAGGTGATCGACCCCGAGATCCGCAAACCCATCACCGATCTGGGGATGGTCAAGAGCATCGACATCTCCGACGACGGAGCCGTCGGCGTCGGCATCTACCTCACCACCTCCGGTTGTCCGATGAAGACCGAGATCAGCGACCGCGTCAAGAACGCCGTCGCCGACGTCGCAGGCGTCGGCACCGTATCGGTCGAACTCGACGTGATGAACGACGAGCAGCGCACCGAACTCCGCAAGTCACTGCGCGGCGATTCCACAGAGCCGATCATTCCCTTCGCGCAACCCGGATCCCTGACGCGCGTGTACGCGGTGGCGTCGGGCAAGGGCGGAGTCGGCAAGTCCAGCGTGACGGTCAATCTCGCCGCATCGCTGACCGCTCGCGGTTTGTCGGTCGGCGTGCTCGACGCCGACATCTACGGTCACTCCGTACCTCGCATGCTCGGCAACGACGCACGACCGACCCAGGTCGAGAAGATGATCATGCCGCCGCAGGCACACGGCGTGAAGTTCATCTCGATCGCGCAGTTCACGCAGGGCAACACCCCGGTCGTGTGGCGTGGACCGATGCTGCACCGCGCGCTGCAGCAATTCCTGGCCGACGTCTTCTGGGGCGATCTGGACGTACTGCTGCTCGACCTTCCGCCCGGCACCGGAGACGTGGCGATCTCTGTCGCTCAGCTCATCCCGAGCGCGGAAATCCTCGTGGTCACCACCCCGCAGCAGGCCGCGGCCGAGGTCGCCGAGCGCGCGGGTGCGATTGCACTGCAGACTCGGCAGCGCGTGGCAGGCGTCGTGGAGAACATGTCGTGGCTCGAACTGCCCGACGGCACCCGCATGGACATCTTCGGATCCGGTGGCGGACAGGACGTATCGGACAGATTGACCAAGGCAGTGGGTGCCAGCGTTCCCCTTCTCGGCCAGATTCCGCTCGACACCGCCGTCCGAGAGGGCGGCGACGCCGGGACGCCTATCGTGCTGAGCAACCCGGAATCGCCTGCGGCACAAGCCTTGGAGGCGGTAGCTGCGAAGTTGGCAGTCCGCGAACGTGGATTGGTCGGAATGTCACTCGGCATCGATTCGGCGCGCAAACTGTAAGTCGCGCTTATACCCGACAAACGACGCGGGAAACAGGGTTGGGGCCTTAGGATTTGCCTTCAATCCTACTGTCGATAGAGAGTGGCCTTCATGAAGAAGCCGCATCGGGTCAGGCCGGTCGTCGTTCCGGTTCTGATCGCACTGCTGATCACCCTGTTGGGATCGCTGCTCGGTCCCGCCATGGCATCCGCACAACCCGCCCCGCCTGCACAGAACTATTCGATCGCGACCGACACCACGTTCGCACCCTTCGAATTCCAGGACGAGAGCGGCAAACTCGTCGGAATCGACATGGACCTACTCGCCGCGATCTCGGTGGATCAAGGCTTCGACTACACCGTCGAGCAGGTCGGTTTCGATACCGCACTCCAGGGCGTCACCAGCGGCCAGTTCAACGGAATGATCGCCGGCATGTCGATCACCGACGAACGCAAGGCCACCTTCGACTTCTCCGAGCCGTACTTCGATTCCGGTGTCCAGATGGCGATTCTGGATTCCAACGACGACATCACCGGCTACGAGGATCTGCGCGGCAAGTCCGTCGCGGTCAAGAACGGCACCGAGGGCGCGACCTTCGCCGCGTCGATCGCAGACCAGTACGGCTTCACCATTCGCAGCTTCGACGACTCCGCCACGATGTTCGAGGAAGTGCGCACCGGCAACTCGGCGGCCGCCTTCGAGGACTACCCCGTGCTCGCCTACGGCATCACCCAGGGCAACGGATTCAAGACCGTCACCGAGAAGGAAGCCGGTGCCAGTTACGGATTCGCGGTCGCCAAGGGCACCAACGCCCAGTTGCTCGACCAGTTCAACACCGGACTCGAGAACCTGCGCGCCAACGGCCAGTACGACCAGATTCTCGACACCTACCTCAACGCCGATGCCTCCACCGCCGACACGTCCATCCCCGGTCTGATCGCCAGCAGCTGGCAGTTGCTGCTCAAAGGCCTGTGGCTGACCATCGTGTTGACCGTCATTTCCATCGCCATCGCGTTGGTGCTCGGCGGGATCTTCGGTCTGTTCCGCGTCTCCACCAACATCGTGCTCCGCGGCATCGGCACCACCTACGTCGACATCTTCCGTGGCACACCGCTTCTGGTGCAGGCATTCTTCATCTACTTCGGTGTACCCGCGGCGCTGAACTTCCAGATGTCGGCGTTCACCGCAGGCATCATCACGCTCTCGCTCAACGCCGGTGCCTACATGGCCGAGATCGTCCGCGGCGGCATCCTCGCCGTCGACAAGGGACAGATGGAGGCCTCCCGCAGCCTCGGCATCAGCTACCTCAAGTCGATGCGAAAAGTGGTGATGCCACAGGCAATTCGCACGATGATCCCGTCGTACATCAATCAGTTCGTCATCACGCTCAAGGACACGTCACTGCTCTCGGTCATCGGCCTCGCCGAACTGACCCAGACGGGTCGTCTGATCATCGCCCGCAACTTCGAGTCGTTCAACATGTGGCTCATCGTCGGCGTTCTGTACTTCATCATCATCATGGCTCTCACCAAGCTGTCGAACCGGCTCGAGAAGAGGATCAACAAATGAGCACCGAACTGACCAAGGACCTGCCGGTCGACAGCGGTTCCGGAACCAAGATCTCCATCAAGGGCCTGCAGAAGGCCTTCGGCGACAACACGGTTCTCAAGGGCATCGACGCCGAGATCGCCAACGGTGAAGTGGTGTGCGTCATCGGGCCGTCCGGCTCCGGCAAGAGCACGTTCCTGCGTTGCCTCAACAAGCTCGAAGACATCACCGCCGGATCGGTCGTCGTCGACGGCACCGACCTCACGGCCAAGAACGTCGACCTGGACAAGGTGCGCCAGAACATCGGCATGGTGTTCCAGCACTTCAACCTCTTCCCACACATGACCGCCCTCGAGAACGTCATGCTCGCGCCCGTCGAGACCAAGAAGATGTCGAAGTCGCAGGCCAAGGATTCGGCCGTGAAGTTGCTCGAACAAGTGGGCCTGTCCGAGCGTGCGGACTACAAGCCGGCCAACCTCTCCGGCGGGCAGAAGCAGCGCGTCGCCATCGCCCGGGCACTGGCCATGAGCCCGTCGATCATGCTGTTCGACGAGGCCACCAGCGCACTCGACCCAGAAATGGTGGGCGAAGTACTGCAGGTGCTGCGCGACCTCGCCAAGGGCGGCATGACGATGGTCGTAGTCACCCACGAGATGGGCTTCGCCCGTGAAGTCGCGGATCGTGTGATCTTCATGGCCGAGGGCGTCATCGTCGAGGAAGGCACCCCCGACGAGTTGTTCGGAAACCCACAGAACCCACGTACTCAGGACTTCCTGAACAAGGTTCTCTAGCG
>NZ_NPFP01000051.1:0-57090 GCF_002259145.1 Rhodococcus sp. 15-2388-1-1a
GATCGCAGCCTGAAATAGCGGCGTGTTGGTGCCTGCGGTCTGGGCTGGATCGACCCCGAACGCGGCCACCGAGAGGGCGTTGCCACCGGGGGCATAACGTGTGTCGAGACCCTCCTCGAGCTTCGTCCGCACCGACTCCGGGAGCGTCGACGATTCATCGACCGTGACAATCGCGTCAGCCATGTCAGACACCTACTTTCATGTAGTCGAGAGCGGCGGCCGCCGCCGCATTCTGGCCGGCCTCGGTCCAATGGACCTTGTCGCCGAGATACAACCCACCACCGGACGCCGGAACCGAGGACCGCAGATCGAGCACCGGAGCACCCACCCCCGCGGCGTAGGACTGGATCGCCGTGCAGAACTGCGCCCACGTCGCCGTCGGGGCCTGCTCGGTCGTCATCGCCGGGTCGACCGGCCGCAACACGAACACCGTGACTGTGCCCGGAGAGACCGAGGCGATGCTCGACCGGATCGTCTCGAGCGCCGTGGTCACCTGCGTCGTCGTCCGGGCCCGCGAGTAGTCGTTCGCGCCGAGGCACACCAACGCCACGTGGGGGGCGTAGGAGCCGATCATCGGCCGCAGCGAGAACGCGCCGTCGGTGATCCACGCCGCGTACTCGTGCGCGGCCATCGACCCCTGCGAGAGATTCCACATCGTCACCCCGGCGTTCTCGTCGCCGACGTACTCGACGATGCCGAGCGCGGCGAGACCGACACCGGGCGCGCCATGCACATCGATCGTCGCGCCCGGGTTCGTGATGCGCGTGACCACACGATCGCCGATCGAGTTCTTCGTCACCGACGCCGCGGTGTTCGCCGCGGTGATCACCAGACCGTTGTCCGACGCCCCGTACCCGGTGTGCACCACATCGACCGACGTCACACCGGCCGAAAGGGTCCAGCGCACCTCGTCGACATTCGTCGCGTGCCCGCGTTGGAGCCACAGCGAGCCCGGGATGCCGATCTGCGAACCCAACGGGTCCGTCGCCGTCGCCGTCGTCGGCAGCAGCGTCGAGGGACGCCACACGTACGAGCCGGGGGCGAGCGGGTTCGAGACCGGCACCCACCCACGGCCACCGGCCGGACGACCCAGATGCGTGCGCAGCAACTCGGCCAATTTCAGCGGCCACACCTTCGACCACTGATCCGGACCACCAGGATTGCCGAACCCGTCACCGGTCGAGTCCATCAACGCCAACAGCTTCAGCCGCGACGAACCCGACGCCAACGCCGCAGACCTGTAGACACTGCTCGCGGCCGCCAACTCACCATCAGCAGCCGCACCGCTAAAAAAATAGAGACCAGGCCGCGACACATCCGCCGTCAGCACCGGGGTGTAGCGCTCGTCCGCCTCGGTGTCGGTGATCGCCGACTCCACCTTCTCGCGCAACGCCGGTGCCAACTTCGCCGCGTCGATCGAATCGGCCGGCACCTCCCCACTGCCCGCCGGCAACGGCACAGGAACACCGACCGGCACCTGACCACCCGGCTCGCCCGGAGCCTCGCGATAGAACTGGATCCCGTCCTCGACGATCTCGACACCCGAGAGCGAGAACCCGGCCGGGCCCTGCACCACACCAGTGCCCGAACCCGGCACGTTCACCGGCTGCACCGTCGTCAGATTGACGATCGTCGGATTACGGCCCGCGACCAACGCCGCGTCCGGATCGTAGACCGGGAGCACGAACGCGAACTGCTTCCGCACCACCTGCGCACCGTTCAGTCGCAGATCGAACGAGGCCTGCCACTTCCAGTTCGTCGGATTCGTCGCCTCGTTCGGCGCGAGCAGCATCACGTACGGCAACCCGCGATGAGTCAGTCGACCGTTGACGTACTGGCACGTGACCGGCTGCACCGACAACCACTTCGGCATCGTCGGCACCCGAATCCCACCAGCCGACTCAGCGAGCATCGGCTCCAACTTCACCGACCCCGTCAGCGCCACGTCGTCGGGAAGGTCGTCGGAATCGAGGCCATCCATCACGAGCCCGCCGATCCAATCCTCCACACGCCCGTACTGCAACACAGGAGATGTCATAGAAGTACACCCATTCCTTTTCTCTCACCGAACGTGAAGGTCAGACCAGAACACGGATCTCGTTGACGGGAACCGAATTGGCGAACGTATAGCGGGTGATGAATGCACCCACATAGGTGTTGCTCGGAGACGCGAGAGCGTTGATCCCATCGCGAAAGTACGTCAGTCGATCGAGTGTCTCGTTTCGAATCCAGGCACAGTCGCCCGAGATGTTGAAGGAGAATTTGTGCCCCTTGACCAGGGCAGTCCCGAACGGATTGTTGATCAAGACCGACGGGCCCTCGAACGTCGGCGCGGTGGCGGCACCACCCCAGGTGAACCCGTTGATCTGTATCACCTGCTCGTGCACCCTCGCAGCTATTCCCTGCCGACCGTCGGCCGTCATCCGACCCAAAATCGCCGAGCGTGCAGTCAGATTGAAATCACCGGTACCGCCACCGAAGACGAATTCCAACCGCACGTCCCCGGTGCCTGCGTCTCGGCGTATCTGCCGATAGCCATCCGATCCAGCGAAGGGACTGTTCATCGACAGAGCGCCCTGATAGACGCCGAAGTTGCCCCCCGAAAACTGCGTCCACCCATTCCCCACGGTGGTGGAATTGGTGCGCTCGAAGTCGTCGAAGAACGTCGATATCCAGTTCTTTCGTAGCGGACTTCCCGGAAGGTCGTAGGTCTTGAAGTCGTCTATCGATGCCACCAGGCCACTGACCTGAGCGAAATTGGCGGCACGTTTACGCGGCCCGAACCGATAATTCGGATCGTAGACATCGAGCAGAAGTTCGGGCGATCCGTTGATCCACCCGATCATGTAGCGGTCCTCATAGACGTGGACTCGGATATGCAACGCAGCCGCCCATGCCGTCGCCGCAACCGACAGCGTGTCACTGCCGATAGAACGGTTTTCCCAGATCGAGCCAGTTTTTTCGCGGGTTCGGAACTGGACGTAGCGCGTCATGCTTTTCTTGACGTTGCCTTCCTCGTCCTCGTCTTCGTCGTAGTCGGCGGTAAGGTCGAGCCACACCTGAAAGACGGTCGACGATGCTGCACCGCCTTCGGTCCAGTTCTTGTCCATGAAGACGTTCTGGCGCGTCTCGTTCGAGCTGCTCGTGGAGGTAGTTCCGATCGGTGCGCGGACGAACTCGTACCCCCAATTCTCTGTGAGCGGTTGATGCTCGTACGCGACACCGCCGTTGGCGTTGCCTCCGCGCGCGGGCGCACCCTCGGCTGCCAGCCTGAGCCGGTTGCCGACCAACGCGTAACTCGCTGCGTCGCCCCAGAACTGCCACGGCGGCTGGATCGGATCTTCGTTCGGACGATCGAACGAGTCGTACCACCCAGCCACCGCGCGCTTGGTACGGCGCAGCAGGAAGCTCACAGCAGCGCTCCATCCACCGAACACAGCAGGACGGACGCCGTGGCCGAGATGGACGTGACGTTGCACGCGTACCGACATCCGTTCTCGATAGGGATGTTGAGGTTCGTGAACTGAGCCTCCACCACCCCAGTCGCGATGTTCGCGGTGTGAATGACCGTCGACACTCGGGTCGGTGAGACCTTCACCAACTGGATCGTCAGAGTGCCGGTATTCGACTCCATTCCGTAGGTAATCGACGTGACGCGGAAATCACGGCCAGTCGGGACGACGATCACCGGTCCGATGTTGACCTCGTTGCGGCCGAGTACGACACCACCGGACGCAACCATCCACTCCTTGCCCTGCTGCTGCGCACCATCGAGGGCATCCTGCACCGCGTCCTGCGCGGCCTCGGCAGTCTCCTGCGCCAACGTCGCCTTGGCATCCGCGTTCTCCGCGATGCCGAGCACCGCACCAGCAGCGGCGGCGGCATTTTCCGCTGTCGCTGTCGCCTGCGCGATCGCCGTCAAGTTGGTGCCGCGAATGGCGAACCCTGTCAGACCCGCCGAGAACTCCGGTGTGGCACCAAAGAACCCAGTCCACGTCATACACGAGAACATCGAGTAGCGGTGATTCCCGTCGACCGGGAAGCCCGACACATCGTCGTGGACGATCAGCTCGACGCCATCGACCACCACCACGTACAGGGTGTCCTTCATCCGCAGTTCCACTGTGGACGAAAGGTTGTACGACCGTTCCTCGTTCGCCTTCCACTGCGATCGACTGACCGTGTTGCCCGACCGCGTGAACCGGCCGAGCTCACAATGCCCACCCCAGAAGTCGACATACACGCCCTCGGTGCCGGCCGCGTTGCAGCGACCATAGATGACCGTACGGGCGCGGGTGGCGATCTTCCCTGACTTCGGGAGCGGGTGCACGATCGCGACGATCGAATAGTCCGACATCGACGCCGCCTGTGGACACAACGCGAATCGGGTGCCGTCGTCGACCAGATTGAACGGGGCCGACTGGTTGAGCTGCGCGGCCTGGTCGATGATCTCCAACGGCTGCCCGTCACCGAACTGCTGCCACACCGGAATCACACCCGGGTTCGGTGACCCGAGCGTCGATGCGTTGATGCGGTTGAAGTTGTCCGAATACTCGGCACCCTCGGCCATCTTGCCTTCGAGCGTCTGCACACGCGCCGACAATCCGGCAGTGAGCACCTGCGCGGTGTACTCGCGGTCCTGCGCATCCGGAGTGTTCTCGAAACCCTGGTCCCCGGCGAGGACGCCACCGAGGGCACGGAGGGTCTCGGAGTTGCCGATCTGAATACCCGTGGGCTTGTCCTGGTCTCGCCCGTTGTACCCGATGTCCGGGTTCTTCGGGTCGAAGTATTCGGGCACAGGCCTACACCGGAACCGGGATCGGGCGGACCCGAAGGTAGGCGCGTTCCTTGCGGGTCTCGAGGCGGGTCTGGGCCGTCGTCTCGATCTTGCGGGCGATCAGGAAGATGTTCACCGCGGTGTTCTTCGGGACGATCGTCGACGAGGACGTCGGGACGGAGATCGTTTCCTCCGCCGCGCGCGAGAGCACACGTGGGATCCACTGGTTCTGGAAGGCGGTGATTGCGATCGCCGGACCACGGGCAAGCAGAGGCCCGGCCACCGCGCCGAGGCGGCACTCCAAGTCGATCCGGACGTTGGCAGTGGTGAAGAACTCGACCATGCCGTCGACCTCCGGCTCCCACGCAAACGGCTGCGCCGGCATCGGCATCGTCACGATCGAGACATATTCCCCGGCCCACCCGTTGCCCGAGTTCACCGCGAGCCAATCCTCGGCCGAGCCTGCCTTCTTGTAGACACCGGGCGATTGGAAGATCTTGCGGGGACCCCACTTGCCGTCGGACCGCTTCGCCAGCACATCGCCGGTGACCGCCGCGGTGTCGTCGTCCTCGTAGTCGGTGGCCGCCTCGACCGCAGCAGCGGGACCGGGCACCGTCGACGGCGCACCGGTGTCGCCCTTGCGCAACACGAAGTCGGCGGCGTAGGCACCCGGCGAGATCTCCTCGAACTCCACCGACCCGTTGCCTTCGGTCGTCGAGGTCACCGACCGCACTGCCAACGTCGGGACAGCGCCCGTGTCGCCCTTGTCTCCAAGGTAGTTGGTGAGCGTGTCGAACTTGACCGGGCCGCCCGGGTACTCCTCGACGACCATCTTCACGTCGCGGGAGCCGTCGACCCGCCAGCCGTGGCCGATCCACTCCGGAGACAGCGACCCGATCGCCGGTATGTCGGCCGGGATCTGCGCCCGATGAATCTGCACCGGTGTGCCGTCGCGCCCTGCGTCGCCGGGGTCACCCTTGTAGGCGAGGACATCGACATCCATCTCGCCGCCCTCGATCTCGGCGATACCCCGGCCCGTCGTGCGGATGTTCCACTCGTCATGAAGCCGCAGCTTCAGGGTCATCGGCAACTCGAAATTGAAGCCAGCCATCGGGACCTCTCTCGGGGCACAGTAGAAGCGGCACCGACACGCGGCACCGCACAAGGGTCAGTGGGGGCAGAGACAGCCGCGTCAGCGCGCGGTCTGCCACCGCTGGATTTCGCGGTGCCGCGCCAACGCGGTCGGCTGATCCATCGTCTGATCGATCAGCTGCAACACCAGGTCGGAGAAGGCGTCACACTTGCGGTTACACAGAGCGAGATCTTCGCGGACCTTGTCGAGCTGGTCGTCGGCGAACTTCACCGACCCCGCATAGATGCCCTGCACGATCTGATTCGTATCCGCCGCATTGCGACGACGATCCTTCAGCCAGGACACCACCGAGGTGATCGCCGCAGCGAGGCCACCCGTGATGACGAGCTGGATCAAGGTTGCAAGGGTCATCGACGCCTCTTCATCTGGCCGGACACCTCATGCAAGGTCCGGGCTATCTCGACGACCCGAAATCCGCAGTACAGGCCGAAGCCGATCACCAACCACACCCCGGACGACGTCGGCGGGCCCGAGTTGTAGTCGACAACGGACAGGACATACACCAGGCTCGACACGAACACCAGCACCGCACCGAAACGTTCGAGGTACAGCGAGATGGAGTAGTTCGACCGGCCCACCGTGAGCGAGACCAGGATCGCCGCACCGCCGACCAACTGCATCCACATGTAGGCGACGTCCGTCCACTCCGGAGACTGCGTCGCGGTCACCGATCCCGGCACCTTCCCGGTGGCCAGCTGCAGAACACCCGAGATCGTCAACATCAGGGCAAGGATTCGATAGAGCGGCCACGAGCCGGACACGACTCGGCGGCCACCGAGAACGAACACCATCACCCGATGCGCAGCCTTGGCCGCGCGCGCCGTCATCGCGGCACCGCAGGAATATGAACGGTCACCCGGAGCACCATCAGCACACACAGTGAGGTGTAGACCAGGATGCCGGGCGAACCCAGTGGCACACCCGAGTTCACGACATCGAACAGAAACGACACCGCGAAGAACAGGAACCACAACACCATCACCGCTGCACCCGTGACGACCACTCGATGCCGACTCCCGAGCTGGCCCGCCACCACGAGAGCTCCCGCGACGACAGCCACGACACCCCACGACTGCGGCGCGAACGGGACCGTCAACGCGGTGCCGTACACATGGGACGGCCCATCCCACAGCGCGGCACCGAACGTGAACGTCAACGCGCCGTAACCGACAGCCAGCAACCCCAGAACCACGGTCACCGATCTGGCGAAGAAGATCAGATCGGAGACCGACCGAGCAGTCACGTCACCTTCGGAGGCTTGATCCCGAACTTGTTCTGCACGTAGGCAATACCGGATGCCAGTGCAGCCGAGCCAGCCAACGTTCCCACGACTTTCCAGTCGTCCCACGAGAAGACGTTCAGCGTCCCCTGCGTGAGCGCCTGAACAACGACATTGCCAACCGCCATGACAGCCACGGCGAGCAGACCCTGGATCAGGGTGCGCAACGCACGCGAGGTTGCCTGCGCCTTGATCCAGCCCACCGGATCGAAGTCGCCGTCCTCGGTGATGACAGCCGCGACCGGGATCTTCGAGAACAGCTCGTCCATGCGGCGCTGCCCGTCGGCCTCGAGCTGATCGAACAGTGCATCAGCACGATCCTTCGCAGCGAGGGCCTCCGCGTTCAACTGAGCAACCAACCCCTCGAACCGAGTTGCGATCTCGTCCGTGACGTTGCGGGTGATGATGTCGATCACGTTGTCGGTCATCACTTCCCCACCTTCGCAAGTGCGACCTTCGCCCCGGCGTCGCCCTTGTCGGCCTCGCGGCGGACCAGGTCGATCGCCCACTGCTGGCCCTTGGCCGCCTCGCGCTCGACGAACTCCTCGTGTATCCGGGCGTCCGTGTTGAGCACGAAGCCGGCGAGAGTGTCGATGGGATCTTCGGTGGTGCGGTACTTCGACCGGCTCGTGAACTTCTTGGTCAATTCGTCGTCGGCGTAGGACATGGTGGTGATCCTCTCGGGTAGGAGTGCGTCGGCCATGGAGTCGCAGAGGGCGTAGCGGCGCTGACGGTCCGCGAGGCCGTTGGTGCCGCCGTTGATGGCCCGCGTCGCGCCGACCAGGTCGCGGCGGTCGGACAGGCCGTTGAGGTCTCGTTGGGTCGTCCAGTACCAGACAGCGGGCAGGAAGAGGTACTCGTCACGCTCGGCGGCCGCGGGGTCGTCGAGGAAGTACGTCGGGGTCGGGACAGCACCGCGGGCATGCGCCCACTTCGAGCACTCTCGGTAGTTGTTCTTGCCGGTCATCTGGATGGCACCGCGGCCGCGATAGCGGAATCCGTCGCCCGGCTGGTCGTTGCCCATGCGCCCGTCGTACGTGCGCTGATCGGGGGTCGGGTCCCACAGCTCACGGAACACCGACAGCCCGATCGACTCGTGGCCGAGCTGGGCGAACCACATCACCGCGCGGTTGCGGTTCGTGATCCCGGCCAGCAGCATCGCCTCGTTGAACGACGGGGCCAGGGCGGCGTACCGGCCGACCGAGTTGACCCCGTCGAACGCGCGATGCATCGCCGCTGCGGTGACCACTACTGCTCTCCGCGCTGACGCTCGACGGCGCGCTCGTGGATTCGGCCGTCGATGTTGAGGATGAACCCTCCGAGAGTGTCGATCGCGTCGTCGTTGCTGCGGTACTTCGACCTGGACTGGAATCGCTTCGACAGTTCGATGTCCGCGGGCGAACGCGTGTCCACCGGCGGGGCCGGCTGGATCGGCTTCTCGTTCGGCGTTGCGGTGTAGCCCTTCCCGGCGATGCACGACGCGAGCTGATCGACGGACATCCAGTACTCGAACGGGCGGAACCCGGAGTCGGCGATCAGCACCTCACGGGTGTCGGGATTGCATCCGACCACGGTGAAGTAGTGATAGACCATGCCGCCCGCGTAGGCCGGCTTCTCACCGCGGGTGCCGCGCGGGTAATTCGACGGCGGCACCATTACGTTGCAGATCACTGCGTAACCGCCGAGGATCGAGGCCTGCACGTCGCGCCACAGCAGATCCTTCTGCGCCTGCGTGGCGTCGTTACCGGGGATCTGCCGAGTGATGTAGTCCGCGGGGACGTTTCGGTTCAGTAGGTCGGTGATCAGCCCGATGTGGCTGGTGCCGTTGCGCGTGGTGCCGAGCTGGCGAGCGAGGTCGGCTTCGGTGGAGTTGATGCCGCGGATGTCGAACGCGACCTGACACGATGCAGGGCCGCACCAGTAGCTCGTCTCCTGCGGGATGATCGAAACGTTGTGTGGCAGAACGATGTCCGGCATAGCGGTAGCTCCTAGTTCGTTGCGAGGGTCATGGCGTTGAACATCGAGAACAGTCGCTTGAACCGTTCCTGATTGCGCTGCTGCGGCGACTTCTCCGGCTCGTCGTCACCGATGACGGTGTCCACCAGCACCCGGTCTTCGCGGGTGTCGACCACCTCGATCGACTCCACCCGATCGGTGAACATCTCCCCCTCGTCCTCCCACCCGACAAGGTGACCGATGTCGAAGTCACGGAACGCCGCATGCGGGGCCCAGTCGATGATCGACACCTTGCCTCGACGCTTACCGGCGATATCGAAGATGCCCTGATCGGCACGCTGCCTCGACGAGAACGTGTACCCGGCCGAGCCACCGTTGACGAACTTCTCCGGGCGCGCCAGCGGGCCGAGCTCACGCTTGGCCTTGTAGTTCGTGGCCTTCATGAACGCGAGGAACACGTCGTCGAGGATCGTCGACAACGCGCCCGCGACCGCGCCGATGATGCCGCCGAGACCACCGATCGGAATCGACAGCGCCGTCAGCGCCGCAGTGGCCAACGCGATGATGCCCTGCTCGATTGCGAGCTGCAGCAACTTGTTCAACCAGGTGGGACTCTTACCGCCGACGATCACCGAATAGGCCTGTGGATGAGTCACTTCCAGCGTTGCATCGATGATTCCCGGCGAGTCCTCCGTCCAGATGCACGACGGGATCTCGGTCTGCTTCAGGTGGGTGGAGATCTGCTCGGCCAACCCGGGCAGGAATCCGCCGATCAGCGAATCGACACCGTCGGCGATCATCTGAGCGATCGTGTTCGCCAAGCCGTCGAGCGGAGCGACACCGGTGTTGATGCCACCGGACTTCGGCCTGTCGACCACCCGCATCCACACCTGCGAGGACAGCAGAGTCACCCGATCGGAGGGCTGCTTGTCCCGGCCCTTGATGAAGAAGCCCATCTCGATCATGACGTCCGAGTCCTTGAGGACCGGATCGAACAATTCCTCGAGCGAGACCATGCGAGCCTGCATCGTCGTCCACTCCGAGCGATCGGAGAAGAAGTCGTACGGCAGCAACGTCACCGGGCACTGGCCGGTCCGGAACTTCAGGCGGATGAAGTTCCGTCCGGAATACCAGTGGATGCCGCCCTTGAGGGGTCCGACCCACAGATCCTCCGGCGGGAACTGCACCTCCTCGAACCCGGGGATCGGCATCGGGTAGGCGTAGATGCAGGAGAGGAAGATCTTCGAGTCCACCAGGGTGACGGTGATCGTCTTGTTTCCCTTGATGCCCTTGCGGACCGCGGTGTCGACGAACCCGTCGTAGTGCTCGTCGTTGTAGGTGATCCGCACCGGGATGACGGTGGTGTCCGCCTTCATCAGCAGGTCTGCGAACTCCGTGGACCCCGGCAGCAGTACCTTCGCCGGGCCGACACCGCGGCGCTGCTTCTTGAACCGTGCCTCGCCGTAGTCGGTGACCATGCCCAGCGGCACCAACTGCGGAGTGAAGACTTCCACACTGAACTCGGCCGCCGACCCGCGCCGGGGTGGTTCGTCGAGCAACTCCCGCCACGCCGCCGCCGACCACGAGTCGAGCGGAACATTCACGGGGTCGAGCACCGGTGCGGTCAAAACGGCCTCCGTGATTTCGGTTCGATCGTGAACACCGCCGACGACGCGGCGTTGCCGCCGATGCACTTGAGACGAGACATGTCCATCCGCCGACGGCCCGGCACCGCGTTGTCCTTGAGGAACCGTTGTCCGCCCATGTCGCCGTAGAAGTTGTTGCGCATGTTCGACTTCGGGCGCACCGACATGTCGGTGTGGATCACCACCACCTCACCCGGCTTGAGGTTCGGAGTGGTCACCACCTTGTCGCTGGCACCGTCCGGGAGCTGGAACACACCCGGGCCTTTGATGGTGATCACCGGCATCGCCTTCCGGTCACCGGAGTTGTAGAGCGACTTCTTCGTCACCGGCTGGCCGTTCGCCCACGCGAACTCCTCCGGCAAACCCATCCACCACGACTTCTCCACCACGACGGGGATCAGATACGGCTGGAAGCCCTCGAACACCGGATCGACCTCGTGCTCGACCGACGGCATCGCATCGAGACGAAAGTCGCAATACTTCACCCCGCGTGGGGAATTGACGTACAGCCGAGACTGAAACTCGTACCAGATGTCCTGCCAGAACGAATCCTCGACCTTGTGGATGTGCGAGCCGTGAATCTTGTGGACGTACACCGGGATCTTGAACCGGCGCGGTTCGATCACCGCACCCAGCCAGATCGCGCCGTCACCGCGCGCGGTCTCGAACCACTGATGCTTGGCTTCGGGCTCGACGTAATCCGCCCACCCCTCGGCGAGCACCACCCCGCCGGACTCACGACCGACGAGGTGGTGCTCGGAGAGATACCAGGCCCGCTCCGGAAGATCAGCCACGGCACCAGGACCCGCAATCACCACGTTCGCGGTGCCCTCCGGAAAGAACGTCACGACTCCCCCAACCGAACACTTCGCGACCGCCACTCATCTTCGTACGCGGCCTGACGGACACCCTTGGCAACTTCATTGCGGTCGGCCCCGTACTGATTGACCGTGATCTGCCGAGCCTCCCGCCGTTCCGGAGCCGACCGCTGCGGAGCCATCCGCTCCGCACGCGCCAACGCCAACTCCTGCGCCACCGACGTCCGCATCGACCCGGTCAACACTTCCTCGGTCTGACCCGACATGTTCAGACCGAGCTCGCCGTGCTTCCACAGACCACCGGTGTCGAACAACTTCGGAGTCGGCGTCACCAGCCCCTTCGCCAGCAGCTCGATCCAGTCCGGAGTGCCCGGCGTGGCCGGCAACTGACCGTCGAGTTCTTCACTGGTCGCAGGCTTGGCGGTATCGAGCAATCTCGCATTGTCCTCAAGATGCTGCTTCTGCAGATCCGCCAGACCCGACACCAGCGCCACCCCGGCCTTCGCGAGCGGGCCCATGTTGTCGGCCTCGTAATAACCGAGCACATCGGCGATGTTCTCGGTGACGAAGTCCCCGACGATCCCACCGAGCGCCGACGACCACTGATCGGCCGTCGTCAACGCACCCGTGCCGGATCCGGAACCACCTGCCGCGGACTCCTTCGCCGCAGCATTGCGCGCGCGCTGCAGCGCCCGGTCCGCCGCCGCCTTCTCCTCCGGTGTCGACTCCGGATCGTTGTAGACCTCGTTACGCCGTGCGTTGGCCTCGACGACTGCCGCCTGCGCGTCCTGAGCCGACAGCTCCTCGTCGGACAGATTCGTCGTCAGCTCCGGAGCCTGCGGTGCCGGGGGCTCGTTCAGCCCGCGCGCCGCCGCCTCCTTCTTCGCCTCGAGATCCTTCACCTTCTGCTTCGCCCGGTCGACCTTCGATCGGGCCTGATCCTTGTCGGCGTCGGACTTCTTCGGATTACCCAACGCCGCAGCGAGATCCTCCTCCGCCTGCGTGATCGCGATCCGAGCCGAATCGAGCGCGAGTTCGTCCTTCTCCGCCCACGTCGCCTTCCTCGACCGCGAACCACCCGAGGTGGTGTACGAGCTCACGGAGTCCAGGCCCTCGATCCCCGCAGTACCGGGAGCACCCGACGTCGACGGATCGTACGGTGGGGCGAACAACTCCCACGGCAGGTAGTACTGGTTGGTGAACTGCGCATCGAACGCACCCGCAGCACCGCCACCCATCTGCATGTTGCCGTTCGCGCCACCGGACTCGAAGTTCACCGACTGGCCGTTGTTGGTGACCGTCGCGGCCATGTGCTCCTCGTTGGTGCCGACGACGAACGGTCCCGTCGTTCCCGGCACCAGACCCGGCCACTCACCGGCCAGCAGCGAATACGTCGTGCCCAATCGGCCCGACTCGCCCTGACCCATCGCGGCCTTCTGCAGGATGGCAACCCAGCCCGAGCAGTCCGCCGCGCTCACAGTCGCCGCACCCCAGCCGTACGGGTTACCGTTGCCGCGGCGACCGAGATCGAACACCCGGTCCAGTGCGCCGCCCTCGGCGAATCCCGGCAGCGCCAGGTTCCCGTTGAGCAGGTCCTCCATCGGCAGAGCGTTCATGTCGAGCATCTGCCGGAACCGGTAGACGTTCTCCTGCCCACCCATCGCCTGCACATCACCGGCGTCGAGAACATGCTCGCCGGTCGACCCACGCCACGCACCGAACCCCGGCGTGTACATCAGCATCGAATCCGACGTCGCCGTCCCCGGACCGACCAACGCACCACCGGTCGCACGACCGGGCAACTGCGAGACCAGATCGGCGTATGCAGCGTCGGACATCCCGAACTGACGCTGCGCCCGCTTCTCCTCGACGGTGAAGGTCACCACCGCGGTGCGCGGCCGCGTGGCATTGTTCGCCTGGTCGTTGATCGCGCGAATCGCGTCCAGGGCTTCCTGATTCGGTGCCGTGATCCGAACGATGCCGGGCTTACCGTCGATCTCGGTGTCGACGGTGCCACCGACTTCACGGATCTTGTTCTTCGCATCCTCGGTCAGAGCATCGATCGGAATATCGACCGGCTGCCCCACCGCGCCCAGCAACCCACTGAGAATGGCGATCTGCTGCTCGACCGTGTCCGCGCCCCGCAGGCTCGCGAGCAGTTCGATGTTCTTCGGAATCAGGCCCTCGGCCTCGATCATGCGCTGCAGGTCCTGCACCGCGACGCCGGTAGAGATCGACAACTGCTGCAGCTGCGCGTCATTCGACGCCCAGATCGGGCCCATGTCGGCACCGGCCTCGGCAGCGGTGATCGTTGCATCCTTGATGGCCAGCAACGAATCCCGCAGACGAGAACCATTGGACGACGCCGTGTTGACGGCTCCGCCCTGCCCGATCAGTTCAGCGCCCCACCCCTGAGCCGCATCCCAGACGTCCTTCGTGGCCTCGGCAGTGGACCGGACCTGATCGTTATACGTCTGCAACGCATCGGACAGTGGAATCGGTTTGCCCGACAACACATCCAACGCGGTCTTCATCGCATTGATACGGTCCGTCGCCGACGACGACTCGTCGGAGAGCACCTTGACCGCATCACGCAGATCGAAGAATCCCGGCGAGGTGTTCTTCGCGGTCTCCCGCGCCTTCACGAACTCCTCGCGAAGTGGCTGCAACACAGCGAGCGCCTCGGATCCGCCGTCCTCGATGCCGCGCAAGCTGTTCGCGACAGCGTTGTATTCGGCATCCGAACCCGACAGTGCCGCAGCAACTTCCTGGTTCGTCTTACCGAGGTTCCGGAACCCGGATTCGGTCTTCGCGCCCTGCTCCGCCAGGTCCTCCTGTGCCCGCATGGCGTCGGTGCCCGCCTCGGCGACACCGGAGAACCAACCCTTGATGTCGCTACCAGCGGCAGCGAAGATCCCGAACGCGCCGGGTCCGTTCTCGGCGAGGGTGTTCGCCTTCTCGCGGACCGAATCGATCTGCATCCCGACGGCACCGAGGACGTTGTCCGAGACAGCGCCCTGGGATTCCTGGAAGGCTTTCGCCACATCGCGTTGCGCCGCAGCGACATCCGACGATGACTGGTCGATCGCTTCCTGCTGCGCATCGAGCGCGGCGTACTCGGCCGTGATCTTCCCGACCGCGAACGTCGCGGCCATGATGCCGACCATCCACGGACCGCCGAGCACACCGATCGCACCCTTGGCCGCGGACGTCATACCGCGCAGGCCTGCGACGGCGCTGCCGCCGATGACGCCGCCGAACTGGGCGGCTCGCGCGGCACCGTTGCGTAGCGCCGACGTCAGTGCACCCGACTGGCCTGCGGCTGCCCGCTGCTGGTTCGCGAACTCGCGGGTGCGGGCGGTGACACCGCGGTAGCCCTCGGCCATGTTCCGGACCGCCGGCGAGCGACGCTCCAACGTGGCGAGGCCGGCTGCCAGTTCCGAGAGTGGTTCCGCGTTCTCCTCGAGCGCACCCGCGAGATCCTCGGCGTCGCCGGTCAGAGCCGAGATCGGGTTCGCGGTGTCGGTGTCGGAGATCCCGGACAGGGCCTGCTCCATCTGCAGGTCACCCATCTCGCGTCGGAAGTCCGTGATCGAGTCACGCCAGCCGCTGATCCGTTCACCGATGGAGTCGTCGAGACCGGAGAACTTGAGCGCACCGAGACCGACGGCGACGGCCTGTACCGGCCCGGGCAGCTCGGTGAAAGCACTGACCAGGTCGCCGACGAATCCTGCCACCGGGGCCATCGCCTGGCCTGCGGATTCGAGACCGTTGATCAGGCCGGGGGTGGTGTTTGTAACGAACTCGGCACCCTTGGTGATCAGGTCTTCGAGCGGTCCGTCGACGAGGTCGTAGACGCCGAGCGCGAGAGTTTCGGCGGCATTGCCCGCGGACGCCATCGCGCCCGGCAGTCCCTTCGTCTTCGCAGCAGCAACCTCTGCTGCCGCACCCTGACGCTCGACAGCGGTACGCATCGTGTCGTAGCCGGCCTGTCCCTGCTCGGCCGCGACACCGGCCAGACGCATCGCATCCGACCCGAACAGCGTTGCGGTCGCAGCCTGGTACAGCTCCGGAGACATCGACGCAGCAGCCTCGTCGAGCTGACGGAACAATTCCGACATACCGACGAACTGGCCCTGCGCGTTGTACACCGTCAGGCCGAGATCCTCGATCGCGCCCTGCGCCGGATTTGACTGATCGGTCAACGCCAACAGAGTCGACTTCAGCAGTGTGCCGGCGTCGGAGCCCTGGATACCCGCATTGGCGAGGACGCCGAGGGTGGCCGCGGTGTCCTCGATCGACATCCCGAACTGGTTCGCGACAGCACCGGACTGAGCGAGACCCATTGCCACGTCGGTGATCTCGGCCGACGACGCGTTCGCCGAGTTGGCGAGCACATCGGAGACCGTCGCCGCGTAGTCGGCATTGAGACCGAACGACTGCAGCGCCTGCGACTGAATCGTCGCCGCCGAGGCCGCATCGATCTGCGCGGCCGCCGCCAACTGCAGCGTGCCCTTCGCAGCATCCATCGACTGCTGCACCGAGAATCCGCCCTTGGCGAGCTCGGTCATCGCCGCTGCAGCATCGGACGCCGACGTACCCGGCAGCGAAATGTCGTTGCCGAGGGCTTTCGCGCGATCCCCCGCAGCGGACATCTGAGACTCGGTCGCCCGCGTCACAGCCTGCAGGGTGTTCATCGTGGTCGTGTAGTCGTTTCCGATGGTGATGATCTCTTTGACGCCGGCGGCGACAGCAGCGCCACCGATCGCCAGACCCATCGCGCCGCCGAACGCTTTCGCCTGCGTCAGCGCCGGGTTCAGAGCACGCTGCAGATCGCCCGGTGCGTTGCGTGCATTGACTGCAACTTCGACGTCTATCCGACCACCGGGCACGAGATCACCTCTTTCGCATTCTCAAGATGTCGGCCAAGGAGAGCTTTCGATCACGCTCGGGAGTCGAATACCGTTGCACCGCTTCGGCGTACTGCTTGATGTAGATCTCCTGGAGCTCCGGCCGACGGAGAGCGATCGGCGCGATGAGCGGCTGCGGCGACGGCTTGATTCCGCGGCGCTTCCGATCGGCCGCTGAGGCCTTGACTTCGGGATCATTCGGATCGGTAGTCCACTGCGAGTACAACGAATCGAGCTCGAAATTGTCGCGGTCGAGAAGCATCGCAATGTTCTCGTCCGTCCGACCCTGCTGATCGTCGCGAGCGAGCGCGTCATGAACCAACGCGCACAGGTCCGCGTACAGCATCGACTCCATCGCCTCGCGGAGATCGAGATGGTGATGCGCCCGTACGGCGGCAAGTGCTGCGTCCCAACCTTCCTCGTCGGCGAGGGTGGCTAGGACGCCAAGAATTTCCCCGACAGACTCATCAGGCCCGCGATCTTGTAGATCGTGGCGAACAGCTTGTTCGACTCCGGCATCGACAGCTCACCGAGGTCCTTCCACAACTGCTGCGGATCGCCCTCGGTCAGCACGATGTCGAGGATTCGATCGGGGACGTCGTCTCCCGTCTTCCTCATCATCGCGAAGAACTTGCGGACGGTCTTCGCCGAATAGCGGCGGCCCACCGAATAGACGTGTCCATCGAACACGATCGGTACCGGCCGGTAGTCGTTCCACGTGATCGGTAGCTGCACCGGCGGACCACCGACCGCGAGTACCGATTCGAGGTCGAACGGTTCTGTCCCGTCGGCCGACTCGGTTTCCTCGGGCGGTGGGGTGACCCCCGCCTCGTCGGTGTCGACGGGGCGGGGGTCCTTGTTCTTGCTCTTGTTCTCTGGCATGTGAATTCGGGTTCCTTACCTAGCGGGGTGGGATGTGGGATCAGGGGGCGAGCGGGTTGGCGTCGCCGCCCTCACGGACCTCGTTCAGAGCGATGAGCTCGAACTCCCAGCCGTCGAGATCCTCACCCTTGAACGAGCGCGGCGGCGGGGTACCGAGGCGGGTACGTTCGCAGTAGAACCACGCGTTCGCGGTGATGTCGCGGCAGACCGCGAGCACGGCGAATTCCTCACCGTTGCCCTTCTTGTACTCGTAGTTGCCGGTGCTGAGCTCTATGACCTCGCCACCCTCGAGCATCGTCAGGAACGTGGCCTTCGAGCGGTCCGTTGCCTTGAACTTCAAAGTGTCGTCGCGGGGCGAGGACGTCACACCGTAGGCGGACTTGCGGAAGTTCATCACTCGGTGCTTCTTGATGTCCTGCGAGGGCGTCATATCGAAGCCCATCTGCAGACCGCCGAACGGATCCCATGCCACGCCGGGCGCTGTGCCGGTGACAGGGTTGTCGGCGAACGGATTCGTGGGGAGCAGAGTACCGGCGGGTGCCCGGTAGAAGTCGCAGTCGAGGTAGACGACTGCAAGGTTCGGATCGGCGTGGTTGCTCACGGGTGATTCCTTTCAGCGTTTCGGCCCACGTCCGTGAGCTCGATGATTGGGTCCGGCCCGGGGCGCATGCCAGGACACCCCGGACCGGAGTTCAGGCCCACCAGAAAGTGGGGTGTTCTCGGATGGTGACGGTCAGTTCGACTCGCACCGTCTGGCGATAGAGCGGCATGTCCTCACCGCGCGACCTGTCGATCTGCGGTCCGTTGCCGGGGCCGTCGATCCACCGGCCGTTCCACGAACAGTTTCGGAACTGGCGGGCTGTCGTGTGCCCGATGATCTCCCCGCACAGCCCCGCCAGATCCCATGCAACTTCCTCGGGATCGGCCAGGATCGGATGCGGCTCGCTCCGCAGGATCGCCGGAGGCGGAGCGAAGACGTCGATCTGCACGAACGGCTTGCGCAGCATCGGGTCGTCGCCCTTGGTTCCGGCCCCACGAATGACGATGAACGGCCGAACGATGTTCTCCGGAATGTCGCGCGTGGTGATCAGTTCCTTCGGAACATGCTCGATCAGATCGGCGTCGGCGTGCAACGCTTCACGAACCGCGCCGGGCGCGAACGGAATCCGTATCTTCGGCGTCATCGCGGCGTCCAACCCGAGTACTTACCGTGCGAGCGCGCCGCATCGGTCATCACCGCCGCCGGCGGAGTATCGAGAGTGCCGTACTCGATGTAGCTTGCGTCGTCGGCCGCGTTCACCGCGAACACCCGCTGACCCTCGTACTCCACCAGGAACTCCGACTCGAAGTAGCCGGTGTCGACCGGGGCAACCTCACGCGCCTCGTCGACGATCTCGGTCGCGATTGCGATGCGCCCTTCGATGGTGGTGGCAGTGACCTGCTCGCGCACCTGCCCCGGAAAGATGGTCAGGCGAGCCGACATCAGGACGGCTTGGGCGCGCTGGCCTTCGGCGGTCCGGCAGGTCGACCGCCGGGTGTCGAGGTCAGCTCGGCGGGAGCCGCGGGAACGGGTGCGTCGGTCTTGGCGACGTCGGCATCGCCGCCTTGGTCCGCGTCGGTGGCGGGCGCGTCGGCTGCTGCTGCAGCCTTGCTCTCCTTCAGCTCTTCCTCGGCCAGGTGCGCCTTGTGAGCGAACGTGCCCTCGGCGGCGTGGTGCTTGCGGCCCTCGTCGTCGGTCCACTCGATGATCGGCTGAGCGGACGGCTCGGTGGTGTTTTCGGTATCGGCCATGGTGGTCAATCTCCTTCGTAAGTGCGGGCGACCGGACCGGGACAGGTCAAGTCATTGCCTTCTGTTCTTCGGACAGGTCTTCACGCAGAACCCATTCGCGGGTTCGCATGTCGAGGAACCACCCGGCCTGTGCGTTGAGCACTGCCTGCGCGAGCGCGCCGTAGTAGCTCGGGTCGGTGCGGAAATTGAAATGCCAATCCGCAGCGCCGAAGGCCATCCCGTCGAGGTCCTTGGCCAACTGCGCGACCACGAAATGCGACGTGGTCGGGTACGGCGGTTGCGGTTTCGGCTGCTGCGCTTCGGGCTGATCCATTGCGGATCACTCACTTTCGGTTACGGGGTCAACTCTGGGCTCGATGCCATATCCGATCCGTGGTCGACGATTGCGACCACGTACTGCACCGGTCCCCCAGCGGCCGACCGTCGCTCCTTCGGCCGGCCACGTACATAGACGACTTGGCCGACCTCGACGATGTCGGTCGCGTCCGTCCCGTCTGTGCGGGTATCACCGTCGAAGCGGAGTCGGTCCCTGCCGTTCAATCCGCCGGGTACCGGAGCGTTGAGCTGCAGCACCATCTGACTGGTCGTCAGCTCTCCGGGAAGCTGCTCTTGCTTCGTTTCGAGGAAACGCAGCGACAGCAGTCCGGTGACCGGAACTGCCGTCGGCGGGACCGGAATCTTGTTGCCTGTCGACTCGTCGTAGACCGGAGGGTTCTCGCGGAGCACCGACCAGTTCTGCGGGTACCGCCTCATGTGAGGAAGTCCCTGCGGAAGTGCTGCGGTCGGCGGTCCGGTGCGTAGGACGGCGAGATCGAGAACGATGACGATTCGAGTCCGCCCTTGGCGGGCATCGGCGTGAGGTCCGCGATTTCGCTCGGTGTGAAGTACACCAGCGATGACGCGTCCGGAGCGAGATCGAACTCGGTCGTCTCTTCCGGGAACTGCATCGACTTCACGCCGAGGCCTCGCCGGAAGTTTGTCAGTGCGCGGATGACCGCCACCGACATCACGCCGATCATCACGTCTCGGTCGAGCAGGCCCTCTGCGAGTCCGTGATCGAGGTCCAGCCCGGACGTGCGGCGCACGTCGTTGCGGGCCTTCCCGGACGCGAACCGTATGAGGAACTGAAGTTGCTTCAGCTCCGGGGAGTTCGCGTCCTCGGGAAAGCTTTCCTGGCTGGCGTCACGAATGTAGTCGACGGTGATCAGCGGATCCGTCGACGCCATCGGTCAGTCCCCGATGGACGCCGACGAGTCGGCAGCGGACGAGTCGGCGTTGTCTCCGCCACTCGACGAGTCTGCGGCCTCTCCGCTGCTGTCGCCGCCGTCCGCATTGTCACCGTCTCCGTCTCCGTCGGTGTCGCCACCGGTGGCGTCGGAGCCAGTTCCGGCATCGGCGGCCGCGGCGGCCGTTGCCTTGCGCGGTGCAGCCTTCTTCGCCGCGGTCTTCTTCGCCGCGGTCTTCTTCGCGGCCGTGGTCTTGGCCGCGATCACCGGCGGTTCGTCCCACACCGTCGGGTTGGTGATCGCCTTGACCGCCCAGTCCGGCACTTCGTCGCCCGGATGGAAGATGTGGTAGGTCCCGTCCTCGTCCGGGACGTGAACGATCGACGTGAGATTCGCCATCAGAGCACCTTCGCAATCATCGTCGCGTTGGAGTTGCCCAGGATCGGCAGACCGATGCCCGAGGCCTTCGTCCAACGCTGCACCGGATCAGGGTTGATGTACGAGCCGACGACGACACCCGGTGCTTCGGTGGCGTCGACGTTGTAATCGGACTCGATCGCCTCCGCCGTGACACCCCACAGGGTCTCACCGAGCTTGGCGTTGTTCGAGGCGATGTACAGAATGCGGTCGTCCGGGATCAGCCGGACCGTGTTGCCGTTGTAGTCCTCGACCTGCGCGTCGAAGATCTCGAACGGCGGATGACCGAACGAGGTGAACAGGGAGTTCACCTGCTCGCGTGTGACGATGCCCTGCGTCGCGCCGGGAGCCAGGCACATTGCCTTGATCGCCGTGTTGCGCATGAGGGTGGACATCACACGCTGCGAGGTGATCGCGCGAGCAGGATTGCCCGAGTTCAGGATTCGGAAGACCGTGAACCACGACTCCTGGTCGAGAACCGGATCCGCCGCACCGGACCACAGCGTGGCCGCCGTGACAGAGTGCGCCGCCGAACGCAGGAAGTCGGCTTCGAGTTCGAGGCCGTCCTGGGCGAGGGAGACCTTGCCTGTGACCAGGGCCTGCGCCTTGGCCATGATCAGACGCGTCTTGAGTGCCTCGGCCAGTTCGACGCCATCGTTGAGGATGATGTCGAGAATGGCGTTGTCCGCCTTGCGGAGTCGCAGTCGGTCGTATTCGCCGAGGATGCGCTTCTCCGAGATCGGAGGCAGCTCACCGCTGATTCGCGCAACGCCCTTGCGCGCGGACTGCGGGGCCTCGGTGTCGAACGTGCGGAACTTTGCGGCGCGGCGCAGGCCGAGCTGGGTGATGTTCGCCCGGAAGTCGACGTCGTCGATCAGGGTGTCCGGAAGCAGATCGTCGATGAGCGCCAGATCGTTGATCGGGCGGTCCTTCAACGCCTCGCGGACGTAGCCGGTCAGTTCGGCCGGAGAGATGTAGTCGCTGTTGAGGATCAAAGCCATTGCTGCTCAGCCCCTTCCTAGAAGTATCGGATGTCGCGAGCAGTTGCCTGCCCGGCGGCGTTGACGGACTGCGGCAGCTTCGCGGTGAGAACCGCGCCATGCCAGTACAAAGCGCCGGCCACGACCGCGAGGCCTGCCGGTACTTTCACTGCGGTGTACAGATGGCCCTCGATCGGATCGGTGTCGCCGTCGACCCGGAGGCCGTAGCGAGTTCCGATCTTCTTCAGTGGGTACCCGGACTTGATCCAGCCGTCGGGGTACTTGCCTGCGAACGATGCGACGTCGATGTTGATCGGACGCGCGGTCTCGGTTCCGTGCGCGGTTGCGAGCCACGACCGATCGTCCTGGCCGAAATCTTCGCGCTTGACGTTGAGATCCATGTGAATGTCCCTCCTTCAGAGGTCAGTTCGATTAGGTGGTTTTCTTCTTCTTGGCCTCGTACAGCGAGCGGCCGGCCGAGACAGTGCCCGTCGCATCGCGACCACCACCGCCCTGCCTGCGGTCACCCTTGGGTGTCCGCCTCTTCTTGTCGCCGCCTTGCGCGGCCAAATACGGCTTCCGCTTCACCAGGTCCTCGATCGCATCTTCGATCTCGTCCTGGTCCACATCGCCGTCTTCACCGACATCGAACTGATCGAGGTCGAGAAACTTGATCGCGTCCGCAGGGTCGGCGAGCTTGCCAGCCGCGGCTGCTCGCACCTCCGAACGCAGAATTCGGGAGTTGGCCTTCGCGAGAATGTCCCGCTCGGCCGTCTTGGTCTTGCCGTCCGTCGCCGCGTCGAGCACCTTCTGCTCGGCTTCACGGCGTAGCTTCTTCTCGTTGCGAAGCTTTTCCTTGATTCGCTCGAGCGCGCGTTCGCCCTTGGGTCCCAACTTCTTGTCGTCGGGATCGTCCTCGTCGTCGACGTCTTTGTCGTCGTCGGGATCGTCCTCGTCGTCGACGTCTTTGTCGTCGTCGGGATCGTCCTCGTCGTCGACGTCTTTGTCGTCGTCGGGATCGTCTTTGTCCATCTGCTGCTGCAACGGCTGCACCGACCACACGACCGGCTGGCGGTCACGTGTGAGGAGCGAGGCGAACATTTCGTCGGACAGGATGGTTCTGCGCATGAGCGGTTTCTCCTAGTGGTGCGCCCGGTGCGGGCAGCGTGAGACCTGCCCAGTGCGGGTCAGGCGAGAGAAATCCCGTGCGTGACACGGGCATTGAGAAGGCCCCGACCGCAGTTGCGCTCGGGGCCTTGCAAAGTCAGTCAGTAGATGACGTCGGGATCGTTGGGGATGTCCGGGTAGGGCGGATGGTCGCCGGCCACTCGAGGTGACGGGATGAGGAACCACGCGGCACCGAACAGTTCGGATGGTGTCCGCACTCCGAATACCCCCGGCCCGACCGGGGTCAGGGGGTACACGAATCGGCCGAGATCGCCGAGCTCGTAGCTGGTCTCGGGGTCGGCGGTGAAATCGATACCGCCGGTGGATTCGAGCCACCGTTCCGGGTCCGTCCGGGACGTCACTTTCCAGGTCATAGAAGCGCCATCACCCCGATCACGAATTCCTGCAGCTGACCGGTCTTGTCGAACTCACCGTTGATGTCGCTGCGTCCGAATGTGTCCTGCAAACCTACCTGGAACACTTCCGCGGGACGACGCGCCGGATCAGCCATTGTGGAATCGTCTGCGTACGACTTACCCGCGTACCGATTCTTCCATTGGTCTTCATAGCCAACCTCGTCGGCGAATTCCGCGTCCTTGGGGTATACGCGGCTGAGCGGTTCGAGGACACCACTGTTCGTGGACCGGGATCGAAGCAGCGCGAACTCCAACTGAGTGAGTCCGTCGATCTTCGATTCCATGCGGTGACCGAGTTCGTGAGCCATCACCTCGTCGGAGTACGAATCGAAACCACCGCGGTAATTCGGCTTCATATCCGTTGCGCTGGCAGCGATGTAATCGTAGTTGGCCGAATAGAAGGCCCGATCCGCCTTGCCGATATCCAGCCGGCCAGAGGATGCAGTTCGCAACCAATCCGCGGGGAAGATCGATTCTGCGCGCCGCAGGGATGCCAGTCCGTCCGCATTCCCGGCTGTTGCACTCGAAATCCCGAAATCGGCAATGACTGCCGGCTGCTTCACGCCACCGATCTGCCGAATCTCCCGCAGTGTGTCGAGGATGATCTGTTGTTCCCGTTCGGCTACGAGCTTGGTGATTTCGTTTCGACGCGCAGCGAACGCACCGCCGCTGGCGACCAGCTGCTTCTCCTCGGCCAATAGCCTCTTGATCTGCGCGTCCTTCGCGATGCGTGTGTTTGCATCTGCACGGACGGCGCGACCGACAGACAACGTCGAGTCGAGGTGCCGCTGCAGCTTCTCGGGCACCAGCTTTGCGCCGTTCCGGTCCGTCGGGTACTTGATCGTGGTGTCGAGCCAACCGGCCCGATCCACCGGCAACGATGCCTTGGCCGTGGCGACGAGGTCGCGTGTAGCGGGCGACAGGATCCGCGAAGCGTTGAACTTCTTCTCCGCTGCCAGCCACCTCTTCACGTCGGCGGTGTACTTCTTCTCGGCCGCGAGCCATTTCTTGACGTCGGCCTTGTACTTGTCCTCGGCTGCGAGCCAGTCGGCCACAGCGTCGAGGTCGACCATGGGCGGCTTCGCCGGTCGCGGAGGCTTGACGATCGCGTCGATATCCGGCACCAGGCCGGTCCGTGATCCGATGCCCGAACGAGGACCCGACCGGTCGAGGACGTAGCCGTTCAACCGCAGCATCCGCAACGCCTCGTCGCGATCGCCACCGGACAGTTCGTAGATGTCCTCGGGCATCAGCCTAGGTGTCGTCTCCGGAGTCCGGCCACGGCGTCGGATCAGCTTGCCCGCGACACCGCGCTTGGTCACGCCCTCGGTCGTGGTGAACAAACTCTGGCCGTACACATCGCGCCGAACGAGTCGACCCGCGGTGGCGAGTCCGTGCGCACCGCGGCGGGCGTTGACGACCTGCGCGATGTCCGCCCCTTCGCGAATGGCCTGCGCCCCTGCGAGAGTGAAGATCTTGTCCTGCATCCGCGGATCGAGCGAGGCGAAGTAGTCCATCGGGTCGGTGCGGAGGTCGTCGGCGATGTCCTCCGTCGACGCGATGTGCCGGCAATCGCAGAACGGGTGCCGAAGGAAGCCGCTGCTGAACCGGTAGAACCGGCCCGCCAACACCGCGCAGCGCGAGCACGACGGCGGGTTGAGCATGCGCACGTACCCGACGTCGGGACGTACCGTCACACCGAGACCAGTCGCGACCCGGTTGGCGTCGGCCACCTGCGTCTGCACCCGGAGCTGCGTCATACGCAGGCCGGTCTCCCACGCGGCCGACAGCACGTCGGGGCCGATCGGGAGGCCGCGGTCGACCGCCTTCGCGATCTCGCCCTTCGCGGTAATGATCGGCGAGTACATGAGCGTGTCCAAAGCGCGGCCGTCGGACGCAACTCCGATCAGTCCTTCCGGATCAACCTGCGCGATCGGCTCGACGGTGGTCCCGAGCGCGTCGAGTGTGTCTGCGACGTACTCGTCGGTACCAACGGCCGAGGCCTGCTGTCCGGCAGCGACGACGGCAACGAGGCGGTCGACGTTGTCGGCGAACCACGCATCGAAGTCGCGTGGTGGCCGGCGGCCCCATATCTCTGTCGCGGCGTCGATGACATCGATCTGAATGACCTGCTGGCGAATGTAACTGTCAGCTGCCGGTTCCGGAATCATCGATGTCTCCCGGGGTGCGTTTGGGTACCTCGTTCAACTTGCGATTCAGTCGGTCCAGCACCGGATCACTCTCAGCCGCAAAGTTGCGACGTTCACGGCTCTTCCGTGCCTCATCCCAGCCGAGCTCGTCCCACGAACCCTCGCGGGAGTACACCGGAGTGCCGCCGTTGAGCTTCTGGATATGGTCCGCCTCTTCGGCCTTCGTCGCGGTCGCGGGATCTTTCCACTCGACCTTGATCGCCGTGCCCTTATCCGGCCACTCGCCGGTACGGAACCGCTCCTCGAGCACCATCGCCCAACCAATCCCCGTGCCCTGGCTCTCGTTCTTCTCATCGGCGTTGCCGTTGATCCGTGACTCGTCGGCCCGGATAGCGCCTTCGGCAGCGGGATTTGCAGTGTTCTGGCCGAAGTACCGCATCGGCAGACCCGTCACCGACGACCCGAGACCGGCGTACAGCTTCACCGTGTCGTGGAAGTTGCGCAGATCCGAGGCCGAGAACTGGCCGAACATCGCCTCGCGCGGGCCCTTGGCCGTTGCTGCCATCGCAGTGAAGTACGACTCCCACAGCGGGATCGGCTGGCCGTTCTCGTCGACGAAGTCACCTTTCGTGGCACCGAGCAACCACTTCCCGGGCGTGCCGTGCGTCTCCTGGGCAACCTGCATGTTCGCCAGAGAGCGGGCACACGCGTCGGTCAGGCCCATGATGTCTTTCATCTCGGTCGTGCCGGTCCACTTACCGAGACGTCGCCGGTTGAGGAACAGCACGACCGGAATGACACCGAGCTGGTGATCATCGACCGCGTCGTTGTCGTCCTCGTTCTCGGCGTCTCCGCCCACCTCGTCGTACTGCCAGCCACGCGGCCCGGCAATCACCTGGATGGTCTGATCGGGCAGGAACAGTGTGCCGACACGATCGCCGTCGTCCGTGCGGAACTGGCGGAACGCAGCTTTCATCCGCCGTCGCCGCTGGTCGATCAGGCACGACATCTGCAGCGGGGACTCGACCGAGATCAGCGGGTGGTCGGGATCGTCCTCGTTGGTGCCGACCGTCATGTAGCAGCGGCCGTAGATCATTGTCTCTTTGTTCAGCAGTCGAATCTCGGAGGCGAGGTTGTTGACGTCGAAGCTCTCCTGCAAGGCGATGTCTTGGCGAGACGCCTTCGGTGGCTCTTCGTTGCCCTCCTCGTCGATGACGACCGCAGACTTGGAATCGCGTCGAATCAGAGACTTGATTCGTTGCCGCCGCGCGATCTCCTCGACATACATCCGCGGCCAGTTGGCGATGGTCTCGAACATCCGCAGTTCCGGGGGCACCGCGATGCCGAGCTGCTTCACACGCTGATCGCCCTCGAAATACAGATCGTGCAAACGGTCGGCCGCCTGCAGACGAGACAGGCTGGCGTTCATCTTGCCGATCAGGTCCCGGTGCTCCGACGAGAGGGTCGTCCGCAGAATCGGTGCTGTCACAACCCCTCCTTCATTGTCGGTTTCGGAAGAAGAACACGCGCTGATCGACCGGATCCGGCCAGCCAGCGACCAACGCGTCTTGCGTGGCCTCGTTGGCGAGGACCGTGGCCACCGCAGCATCGATCTTGCGGTGATGCTCGCCCACCGGTTTGCGGATACCGTGCCGCTGCGACGGCATTGGCACATTGCGCGCGTTCAGGACATGACGGGTGGTGATCGGGCACCCATCGTGCGTCATTCGCTTGCTCCGCAGATCGGTCTCGCATCGAAGCAGCGCCTCGTGCATCTGCCGTGGACGGTTGGTCTGCCACTCGAACACCTTGTCCGCGCCGTAGGTCACCGACCACGACCCGATCTCGGAGTAATAGCCCTCCGGGTCGCAGTACATTCGGACGACGTCCCAGCGGTCGAAGATGTGCTCGACGGCCACCTCGAGCTGATCACGCGGGATCTGGCCGCCATACTCCGCCGGATTCCAGATCGTCGGCCGCAATGCTCGTTCGTCGCCGTAGCGCGGGGTGAACGAGTAGCCCTCCTTCGTCTGCGCCCGAATGGCTGTCCAGTCGTTGGACTCCGACCCGTCGAAGCCGACGCAGATCTGCGTGCCCGCCTTGGGATTGGGCAACCACAGTCGCTCAGGCCCTCGCATACGCACCGTCCCAGACATCCTGATCCATCCACGCCCCCACACCCTGTACGAGGCGATTACCGAACCAGCGCTCCGCTTTCGGTGGATCGGTCTCCGATATCTCCTCGGCCTCGGCGTCGATGGAGTCGATCGAGATCCACGGGCAACCCGCGTACACGAACCGCAGCAGCTCGCGACGTTCTTTCCTGTTCTCCCAACGCAACCCAGTCGGCGGCATCCGGTAAAACTTGAATACGTCTTTCACGCGCGATTCGTAGGTCCGTTGCGCGTACGAGTGTTGCGCTGGATTCCAGCAGTTCGTGGTCTCCATCGTGCGGCCTTGCATACCTGCCGCGCCTCGGCGCTGCGCATCCGCAACGTCGACGAGCTTGTTCTCTTTCGTGTAGAGCCCGGTCTCATCGTTGAGCACGAACGAGACGCGCTTTCCAATGCGAGACAGTGCATTCGAGGTGACCTTCTCCACCATCGAGTCTCGGGCATTGCCCGGCAACCGGATGAAGTTCTCGCGGATGCCCATCAGCTCCGACAGCGGGCCGTTCTCGATCATCGTCGTCAACGGTCCGTAGACGTTATCGACCTGATCCTCCGACGTCGCGGTCAGCTGAATGATCGGTGTCGGCCACGGCATACCCATCGGCTCGCCCGGGTTGTAGGCATGCTCGAATCCGCAGCCACACCCGAAATCCGAGCACGCGTACCCGTCGCCGGCCTCGGCCCAACCCGCGAACAACGTCGGCCCCACGGCCTCGCCCGCGATGACCGCCGCCGACCACGGACCCTTGCCCGACTTCTGCGGCCCGACGATCTGCGAGCGTCGATACGTGAACGCCTGGTTCAGCATCGGCTTCCGCGGCTGCCACCGAGCGGACTTCTTCACCCGATAGTGGTTCGCGGTGCACCAGAACTGCCAGTCGGCCATAACGAACGGATCCCCGACGTTGAAGCCGTCGGGGATCGAACAGTGCGCCTGATACCAGGGGTCGAGAACGTCAGCGAGGGTGGGAAAGTCGACGGCGTACGACTCAGTCGCTGCCATCGGACCGAGCTACACCACGCAACCGGCGACCGGTTCCCGTCGTGCGTTCGATGACCCGGCCCGCCGTGCGCTGCTTCGCGGCCGGCGACTCCGGAACGATCTGGTCCTTGGGCACGATCACCCAACCGTTCTCCTTCAGACCCGACGGCGTCAGACCGATCTGATCGGCGAGACGCAGCGCGGCGGACGCGACAGCGGCTGGCGCTTCCGGATCTTCCATCTTCACGGTCCAGCGAACCCACATCGCGATCGTGCGGAACCGGTACGGCTCGCGAATCCACTGCGCTGCCTGCGGAGTCGTCCAGGCCTCGGCCCACACAATGCCTTCACGTTCGGACGCATCGGGCAGGAATTCCGAGAGCGGAGGGAAGTCGTCGCTGTAGCCCTCGACCGGCAACCGCGTTGCCTTCAGATCACGGGCATCCGACCGAGCCGAGTACATCGACGGCTTCGGTCCGGACCTGCTGCGTGCACCTCCATGATTCGACATCGGCCACCAACTCCTACGTTCGGCAGTGCGCCGAACAGACACCGCAGCAGTGCGCCGCGGGAAAAACGATCAGAACCAACCCATGCGGTGGGCGAACTTCCGGACACAGGACGCGACCAGGTTGTGTAGGCGATCTCTCAGTCCCATTCCTGAAACCTCTCACGCAACTGGGCGTCGTCCATGACGGTCCACTTGTCGTCGAGCACCCAGTACCCCGGCTCGACGACAACGCCGCAGACGACGAGGATGCCCGGTTGGGCGGGACAGCCCTGAAGACCGTCGTCTGACGTAAAGGCTGGCCGCGGCTCGGTCCAGGACGCGACACCGCCTCGGAGGAAAACCCAGCTGACGATGTCCTGCCCGCTTGCCGAGGACCCATCGAACTCCATCGCATCGACATCGAGGCAGCGAGTACGGAACCTTCTCGGGAGATGGTGCATTCGACTTCGGTTCAGGTCTTGCGCTGGCATGTCGCAGGTGCCTCTCATGTTGGTGGATTGCGATCGACGACGATCAGGAACAGTGGCCAGATACTGAAGTCGAATATCCAGTAGTCGTGATCAGGGAAGCGTTGAAGTCCGATGTGAACCCACGCATCGCGTACACCGCTGCAACGAATCGCGGTGAATTCCCACCGAGGTGCGAATCGGAACTTTTTCCGGAACATGTTGAACCCTTCGCACCTCGGAGAGCCCTCCCCCACGGCGAACCTCAAGGAGGGGGGGCTTAGGGGCACCCCCCTGGGGGTGCATCGCCGCAGGTCAGGGCATTGGTTACCGACGCGAACCATTCGCGTTTTCGCTGGTCAGAAGCGTGCAGCCTGCCTGCTGTTACAGCTCCGGCAGTGCACTTTCAGCGGCCCATGTGGGTCGCCACCGAGCGCGATCGGTGGATCGTGCGCCGCAGTCAGGTCGCGCGAGCTGTGCCCTGGCCGTCGAACACCGGGGCACCAATAGCCATGTCGCGCAACCCAGTCCGCAACCGCCTGCGCGCGGCGTCGTTGCTCGGCCCAATCACGAGTGACCTTGGTCGGCACCGTTGCTCGTTGGTAGCGTTCCCGCTCCCTCGCATGCGCCGTGCACAGTGGTCCAGCCTGTATCGAAGGGCACCCGGGCACCGAGCACACACGCTTGGATGCACGTGCCATCAGGCGACGGATGAGCGCGGCACCAGTGACGGATCATGCGGTGGGTCACCCTGACCATTGACCAGTACGTCGACGTACGGTCCGCGTTCGTCGATGCCGCATCCATCCATCAGTCGACAGGCGAGGCGAACTGCGAGATCGACCGCTTCGAGCGCATCGGCTTCGAGCGCGGTGCTGGCATGTAGTGCACCGAGCGCGACGTCAGCGCCTGACCCGAGTGCTGCTATCCCGTCGTGTACACGTACGGCGTGGTGTGTGAACACGTAGAACAGATGGCCGCGCCACCCGAGTAGCAGCGCGCCGTTGATCGTGGTCTCGTCACCGTCGTTCCCATGCAGGACGGGTGGTGTCTGTTCGGCCATGAGTTCCGTGATCGCGGTTGCGATCGCGTCGGCCCAGTCCTGAACGTCGTCCTCGTCCTCTGAATCGATCGGCATGGATTCGATCATCAGGTTCCTACCGATCACCGCCAGCATTGCGCCGTGACCGCTGGCTGCAAACAGGACGTGCTCGCCCGTAATTCTGGTGGCGATCCTGCGGATCTTGTTGTCGGACATGTACACGCCGGTGCCGCCATAGTTGGTGAGGCGATCGGCGGCCATCACCACGCGGTCGGCGTAAGCGAGCGCTGCTACTACCGTCATCGTTCGTTCCTTCCGAGCAAGGCAATCAAGGGAGTTGGGCCGCCGAGTCGGGGAACGACAAAGCGACCGGGACGTGGAGTCACCGATCGCTTACGCGAAGAGTACACCACCAGATGTCCACACGCTGGTCACAGCGCTTCTACTGTTTTCGTGTCCGAGCCGCGTTGTAATGTGCCGTCGCCTCGGCGTCAACGAGGTCGGACAGATGGAATCCGCGGACACCTTGACGCTCGATCGTTCGGACAGTCCCGGCCTTCACCCAGCGCAAAATCGTTGGGCGTGATCGCGAGGTCCGGCGCACAGCTTCGGTCAGCGTCACGTACTGATCGGAGTCCACGTCCAGAGGATCGGTACCGTTCATCGGTCAGTGCGCCTTCGGCGTGTAGTGGATCCATTCCTCAATGAGATCCCTGATCGCTTCGGCGTTCTCTACGGTCGGCACGGATGCGCAACAGTCACAGCCGAAGATCGTCAGTCGCCCTTCATAGATCGCCACCTCGTAGTCGGTGTCTCCCACTCGGACCCTGCGATCTGCACCCATTCCCGTCATCACTCGGTACCAGCTGCGGCAGCGAGAATCGGGCAGGGCCATTCGTCACCGCACGCGCACATGGTCATTGGGCAGTCCGGAAGGTGTTTGCAGTTGTCCCCCGCCTCTGCGCACGTGGGTCGGTGTTCCACAATGCTGTAGCCGGCGGCCGTCAGCTTCGACACCGAGGCGCGTGCGAGCTTCGTCCAGTGCTCGCGGTCTTCCTCGCCTGAATGCCATTCGTCGAGGTCTGTGCTGCATCTATCGCTGCATGGCGGTTCGTCGCAGCAGGGCGGGTTGTCGAAGCATCCGTCGTCGGCAGTGTCCGCGAGAGCATGTGCGATGACGTCGATGTGTGTGGGGTTCACTGTGCTCACAACACCACCCTCGAAGCAGCATCGGCGGCGGCAATCTCGGCTTCACGTTCACGACGGCGCTGCCCGTTGTTGCGCTCACTCTCAGCCCGTTCGCCGTCCTCGAAACCGCGAGCGTAGATCGTCGCCGCCAGCGCGTGTAGCGACCACACACCGGACTGATCGAGCGGCTCACTGTTGGTGTACTTCTCGGCGTCGTGGAGTTGCTTGCTGACGTACGACTCCACCATCTGGATCACGTCTTGCGGTTCGATCCGGGCGTCGCTCATGGTGTCCTCTGTGGGTCGAGGACAGCGCGGATGACAGCGTGGTCCGCGCGAATGGCTGCGATCACAGCGTCAGTGAACCTCGGGTTGCGTCGCTGGATCTCGGGCCAAGCGTCGACGTGTCCTTCGATGGTTCGATCGTCTTCGTCCGCGTCCCATCCGACGATGACGCCGTACAGCCCGACGTCAAAGCGATCTTCACCGAAGTCCTTCGACGAGAACACGATCCTGTCGTGGAGTCGTTGCAGCACTTCTCGCACTCTGGCGATGGTGGTGTCCCGTTCCTGCAGCGCAACGAACAGGGCTGGAACGTCCTCACGGGCAACCGTTACGGCATCGATCAGCGCGGTGATGGCAGCTTGCTCATCCGGTGCCCAACCTTCGACGGCTGCAATCTCGCCCTGTTCACCCCGGATACTGGTGAAACGCTTCTGTTGCCCGGGCGCGTACTTCCAGACGTACGTATCGAGTTCGAGCGGAACATCGCTGTCGAATGCGTCCGCGACTGCCGACGCTCGGGCTTCGATCGCCGCGAGCTCTTCTTCAGTCGAGGTACTCACAGGTCTGCCCGCAGGTCGCACTTCGGCTGACGGGCGTGCCAGTCCCGCATAGACTGCTGCACCAGTTTTCGCCCTCTCGGCGTGGACAGCAGCCATTCGAGGATCCCGAGCACTATGTCCTCGGGTTGATCGTCAGGAGTCGGTGCCGACCTCACGATCAACTGGTCCCGGAGGCGACGGATCGTCACCGCAACCCTCAATCCCTCTTCGTCGGATTCCGACTCGGTCTTCGTTACCCAAACCCTCATGTCCAGCCGTTCCCTTCGTAGATGCTCGCTCCGGACGTGGTGCCCATCGCTCGGCGTCGGATGTCTTTGTCTCGGATGTCTGCGCCGGACTCGGCGACGAGACTGGCCCAGTTCCAATACACTTCGTCGACGCGGCCGCCGCAGCGGAGGTCGGAGCAGGCGACGAGCATCGGGTGCGCGTACAGCTCGCGGCGGGTGATGTGCAGGACCGGTTGGCCGGCGTCGTCGAGGAGCGGGTGCCCGTACTCGTCGAGCCGAGGGAACGGAGCCGGTTCCATCCGCGGCCCGATACCACCAGGCGGGTAGTGCTCGGGTGGCTCCCGCAGAACGGGGATCTCCTCGTACATCGGTGCGTGCGCCGGGGGGTGGACGACGATGGATTCGCGGTTGCAGTCCATACAGCGGAATCCCTTTGCGCGGCGGGCCGTATCGCCGAGGGGCCACCGGTTGGTGTGCGATCGGCGGTTCTGCCCGAGCTCGGTCATCATCTGCCCCGCCCACTCCTGCTCGGCGATCCAGTCGAGTCGATCGAGCAGGTACTTCGTGACCGAGTTGACGACGCGGTTCACGGCGACCGGGTCGATCGCCCGGAACCCGATGACGCGGCGACCCTGCTGAAGCGGTGCCACCGGCCTGTACGTCGACCGCCACGTGGTGCGCGCGCCGGCCAAGTCCGGGCCCATCTCCCCGCGTGCCGCCGAGACCTGATCCGCCCACTCGCACAGGAACACGAGCTCCTCGTCCGCGGCGTCGACAGCGGCCGCCGAGATCGGCAGGGGTGGTTCCTTCTTCGACGGCTTCGTGTAACCGGCACTGCGATCCGGAGCGGTGTTCGACGGCTCAATCTGCTCGCGCATCCACTCCACCGTGCGGGGCGTCGACGCGACGAGATCCTGCAGCCGGATGAGGTGACCGCGACACAGAGTCGAGCCGTCGTGCGAGGCGGTGACCGCACGCCCGCCGTCGACCGCGTACTCCCACACCGGCGTTATCCCGTCACCGACACCGGTCGCGCCGTCGGCCGCGGTGAACGGCTGCCCCTTCTCGGGGATTCGCTTGTGCGGGAGCGAGCACACACACGTGGTGACAGCGACGTCGAGGCTCATGCGCGGCCCTCGTCCCAGCCGAGGACCTTGATCAGATCCTGGACGACGCCGAACTGAGTGCTGTCGCCGCCGTTGCGGTCGGGGTGAGAGTTTGCCTTGGCTAGCCGCTTCAGTCGGTCGATCGATCCGATGCCCGATGGGTCGACACCATCGGTTTCCGGGAACGCGATCAGCTCCAATGCTCGGCGAGCACCCTCCGACGTCGATCGCGAGGGCGGCGAAGCAGCGGACCCGATCGCTCGAAATCCGGTGTACTGCTCGGCGTTCGGGGTGGTGCCGAATCTGTCGAACATCCGGAGCCCCTCCAACGACAGGGCGATCGCACGTAGGTTGTCCTGCCAGTGAGTGAACCGGTCGCACGGGAACGAGAGCGGGCCCTTGCTCGACTCGATCGACAGGATCACACCCGGATGCGTCGGCACCGCATTCGCTCTCGGGAGCCCGTCGAGACGGAAGTCCTGCTCGCGCATCGCGATCTGCAGCACGGCCGTCGCTGGTCGGTTGCCAGTACCGATCGCCCGGAGCTCGCGGTCGAGGAGTTGCAGGGTCGATCTCCAGGGAGCGGAGAACGGCGATGGCCCAGGTTGTTTGGTTCGTGGTGCCGGCCAACGCTCGATCGGCCGCAGTGTCATGCCGGATGGGTAATCGCTCACAGTCACTCCTCGCTCGTCTTGCAGGCGGAACACGGTTCGTGCTGGCCGTGGATATCGCAGAAGGTTTCCGTCACCGTCGACGCCGGGCCCCGCCACCCGAACCACGGCGAGCCGAATCTGGCCGGTACTTCGACATCGGGGGCAGCGCCCGCATCCATCGATTGGTCGACCAGGTTCAGGAGTTGGGTGGTGGTGACTGATCTCGGAGGGAATGGATTCACAGGTCGGTCATGAGATGGATCTGGACTGGCCTGTTTCGTAGAGCTACGGGAACGACCACGAGATCTGCGGCGGCCACGTTTACGAGCGGTGTCTCCGGAGGGATGGTGGTCGGGTGACCCAGACGAGTGACCCTCCCCCAGACCCCTACCCAAACCATCACCCTGCCCTGACCCTGCCTGGCGCACCTGCGCCGGCACGCGCCCGAGCACAGTGTCGGAAAGTTGATTTCCGGGTTGATCCGGTTTGATCAGGGTTTGTTCCGGATTCGCCGCTGGTCGTGTCGGTTTGATCGCCGGTTGATCCGGTTTGGTCGTGTCCTGGTCCGCTGGCCGGGTGGTGGCCGACTCGTCGGCGTTGTCGTGCACTGTCCCAGCGACGGGTTGCCCCGGTGAGCCTGGCGTGACAACTGTTGACGAGTCGGCCACCTGCGGCCGAGCGGGGTGATCCTGGGCGGCGAGCCGCGTCCCTGCGTCACCGGTTCCGGCGAGTACCGCTTCGTCTGCATCGCGGCCGGCGAGTACGTCTTCGCGGGAGCTACCCGTCGAAGACAACCCGGCGTCGGACCGTGGAGACGAAACCAACCCGTCATCGGAACGTGGCGGCGAGACCACGGTGGAACTGTGCTGCTCAGGACCTGGGCGCGGAGCCGGACGTAGCGTCATACCGACGGCCTGCGGGGTTCGGTTGCCTTTGCTCTGGTTGCAGGGCGAACACGCGATCACGATGTTACGTGCGCCGTTCGCCACTGCAGGGTCGACGTGATCGAGGTGGGGTCGAACACTGCCATTGTTCGCCATTCGCTTGACCACGACTCCGCAGTACCGGCAGTGCGCCGACATCTGCTTCGCCGGGACATTGGGATCGATACAATCCCGCGCCCACACCGCCGCAACGATCTTGTCGTTCTTCAGCTCGGCGGCCTTGCGCCGCTTGAGCCGGACCGCTGCGCCCGGGTCGTACTTCAGGTCGAACCAGTCGTGGAACAGAAATGTCCCGTCCGCGACAGGCGGGCACCGCGAGCAGTCATGCCCCGGTGCGTGCCACAACCCCACACGAACCAACAGTGCCGCCGCCTTCAAACTCAGCTGAGGGTCCAGCAGAATACGGGCGACGTCGGCTCGTTTGACCACCCCGTCCTCGCCAGCTGCCTGGCATGTCGTTCCCGCCAAAGCCCACACCGTGAACGCAGTACAACCAGATGTGTCGCCGTCGAGTGTGGGATCCAACAACGCCTTGATCTTGCGGTTGTTGGACAACTCGTCGACCAGCTGGAAGAACGGCAACGGACATCCTTTGTCAGAAAACGGAAACAACAGGCAGGCAACACGATTAATGGTTAAGGGGCGGGGCCCTCACGGATACGCGCATGGTCTTCTCCTCGGTTCAGGACGGGTGATCGGGACAGAGATCCCGGGAATTGCTCTTGGTCCACGAGTGCCGGCGCGCGAGCTCGAATGCCTCACGTGCGGTGTCGACGTAAAAGTTCGCGACCTTCGCGCACGAATCGCAGGTGATCTTCCAGCCCTTCATCCCACGCTCGTGGATTGGACGGATCATGTCCGGCCCCGACGCTCCAGGTACACCTCGCCGACAGTCACGGCCGCCGAGGTGACACGGAACGCGACGTAGAACACCGCGGAGGCCGCGAGACCCAACGCCACTACGACCGAACCGATCTCGGCGCGGTTCACTGCGCCTGCTCCGCCGCAGTCTCGTCGTCGCCGTCGAACGGATTGCTCAGGCGGTCGTACCAACGCTGCACCCACCGCGCGTCACCGATAGCCGTGTGCCGCTCCTCCCCTTCGGGTGGCTCGACCCCGCACAGCTTCGACAGTTTTTCCGACTTCAACGGCGGCGTCAGGTCCTCGGCGAGCTCGGGCGCGAGCAAGTCCCCCAACACCTTGAGATTGAGGACACTCAGGAATCCGAGGGCCTGCGACACGACGTCGATCGGGTGGTAATGCCATGCCGGACAGAGATTGTGACGACGCAGCATCGCGGCCAGCACCTCGACATCGAACGTCGGGTTGTTGCCAACGATCGTCGCGCCGCGAGTGATCCGCTCGACCAGCACCGCAGCCTTCGCTTCGGTCGCCAACCACGCGACCGGTCCTATCTGGAGCTGCTCATCTCCCGTGGGGAGTTGCCGCGGGGCGTCGGTCCGGAACGACGGATGGTTGTCGTAGAAATGCCCGACGTTCAACCCCATCAGCTCGGCCGATGACAGATCCACGTCGGACACGAACACGTGCAGCGCAGTCGTGTCGTCGTTCGGTTCGCGACGGATCAACGCGATCTCCCACGGCCGCCGGTCATGATGCAGGCCAGTCGTTTCCGTGTCCAAGAACACCAGTGCGTTTGTCACAGTTCACCTCTCAAGAGATCAGCCACATGTCGGGTCCCCGTCGTTGGAAGAGTCTGCGGGCAGTTGAGACCCGACGTAACGAAAACCGGCGGCCGCACTCTGGCTGCTCGCCGCGAGCCGTCGCAGCGTTTGCAGTACTTCACTCCGGAGCGGGGGTCTGGGAGGACGCTCGACGTCAAGTACCGACGGGGGGAGTGTCGATACTTGAACTCGGCTGCGCGGGCTCGCCTGCGGTACCCGCGGACCTTCATGCTCGGGAAGTGAACCGGTGTGCGCGGCCGCTGCCCCGCGCTCACAGCAGCGCCCCCTGCGCGAGCCGACCGGCGAGGAGCTCGCAGTACCGTTCTTCGATCTCGATACCAATTGCTCGGCGGCCAAGGTTGGCGGCCGCGACGAGTGTCGTCCCGGACCCTGCGAACGGGTCGGCGATGACGCCCTCGGGTGCGCACCCAACGAGTGAGGTCATCAGCGTGAGCGGCTTCGCGTGAATATGGTCCTTCTGGTCGGGCCACGCCGTAAGAATTGACATAGACTCATTGGAGGTGCGCACGAATCCGGCAGTTACGTAGATAGATTCGTGCCTGTACCGCCATGGCCCGCCATTCATGCCCGGGCGTTTTTTGTCCCAAACAAGCCGGTCGGACCATTCTCCCGGAGGCTCCGGCAGCCGAGGGCTAGCGAACACGAGGGCTGGTCGGGCACCCCAGCGCGCGAGAACGGAGTCGCGGGCGTCAGTCGACCAATCGTTCGCGATCTGTTTTCCCTCGCGTTGTGTACCGTCGCCGTTGTTCTGCCGTCTGCCGTATCCGTAGGTCGTCGAGTCGGACCCATATGGAGGGTCGGTGACGAGGACGTCGGCGATGAGCCATTCCTCAAGCTGCAGGCAGTCGCCGTGGTACAGGGTGACCAGGTCGTCCTGGTAGTAGGGATTCATCCGATGCCTGCGCTTTCAGTGACGAGGTGGTCGACGATGTCCTGCGGCGGCGTCCACAAGCCGAGCGCCCCACTGCACGGGTACGGCGCGGGCAGCGGACGCGGGTTCTCCAGGACCAGGTGCACGATGCGTCGGCGCTCACGGCCCCCGTGCTCGACGTACGCGGACTCGCCCCACGGCGTGCAGCATCCGGACTCGGGGTGGACGTCGACAAGATCGACGACGCCGACGATCGCGCCCATGGGGAATCCCAAGCGGTCCCAGCGAACGCGGCCGCCGCCATGCTTAGCCCAAGCGTCGTCGACAACTTCACTGACTGCGCCCCGGTCGGACCACCTCGCGCCCGCGTGGATAGCGAGGGGGCCGCGGTACTTCCAGTTCTGTGTGCGGTTCTCGATGGTTTTGCCGCCGTGCATGATTGCCCATGCCCACGGCTGCTGAACAGTGAGTGCCTTCATCGGAATCAGAGCCCCTGTTCCGCGTAGTACTCCGACAGCTTCACCGGTGTCCAGTAGCTAGTGAACTTCTCACTTGGAACCGCACCGAAGCGGGCAAACGGATCGCCTGGGCAAGCGGCTGTCACTACGCCGTCGGCCACAGTGATGTCCGCTGAGGTGCAACGGAATCCACCACGCTCGGTGGTCCCGACGATGATCATCGTGGATAGCCCTGTCATGCGTTCTGTAATCGACGCGGGCCCTTTCACGTACGGCATCGACCGACCGAGCGCCTTACCTGCTTCGGTGCGAGTGTCGGCTACCCAACATCCGATGCGGCGGTTGAACTTCCAGCCAGGGTGCGGTGCCTCGGCGGCCTTCCGTCGGTATCGGGTGTCATCACCCTCCACGAACTCGAATCCCGCGAACCAGCGGTCCAGGGTGACGCCGTCGTACCGGATCTGATACTTGCGATCGACGGAATCCATCGGGTAGGTGTCTGCCCAGTCGTCGCACTCGGCCTTGAAGTTTTCGCGCCGCGTCTCGGCCGAGGTGAGTGCTTCGACCAGATCGGTTGCGGTGCTGCGGTACACGTGTGTTACGGGCCAAGTCATGCTTCCCACCTCGTCACGGGAGTAGCGACGTCGAAGCGGGAGGGGTCGCCGGGGTTCGGGGCCGGTGCCGGCCACGCCATCCACTCGAACTCGAAGTCCCCACCGTCTGCGTGGGGATTTCTGGTGAATTGAACCCATCTGTGCTTGACCTGGGTCGAACCGCCGGTGTCTTCGAACGCCCACTTGATGTCGGCGTAGTCCAGTCCGCAGAACTTGCGCCAGTACCTGTTGAGAGCGGCCAACATTCGGCGTGGTTCGACGTGTCCGAGGGCGATCATGCTGTCGCTGTCTTCGCCGAGCTCGGAGAGGCTGACTCCGTACGCCGTGAATGCGAAGTCGGCGGGTGTCGGTGTGAATCGTTGAGGCGTCGAGATCGAGCAGCCGTTGCTCCGCAGCTCCATCAGCACTTCATCGGCGACTTGCTCGCCCGTCAACTTATTCGCGATGCCGTTGTCGAAAATGCGCTGGCGATCGACAAGGGCGTTGACCGCCTTGGCAATCAGCTCCTCGGGATCGATATCCGGTGCGCCTGCTGGTGTCGTGATCGTCATCGCACACCTGCGATCATCGAAGCGGCGCGCTCGGCGTACGTAACGGACTCGCCCTGCATCTTCTCGTGGAGGTAGCAGGTGTGGCGGCCGTGCGCGGTGTAGCCGAGGGACCACTTGTAGGCGTTCCACCAGTCGACGCCAGACCGTTGCCAGAACTTCAGCGCCCCGGCCAGGGCCTTACGGCGGAGGTCCTCCATCCAGGCCGGGACGTCGACGAGCGACAGACTGGTGATCAGCTGCGCGAGGTCGGCGAGGGCATTGCCTTCCGGGAGTTCGGAGATCGGGTCGCCGGGTGCCGAGAACTGCAGCACCTGGAACCGGTCGGACTTGATGTAGCGGCCCCCGAGGATGCCTTGCCCGCCGCGGTTGACGCCGATGATCTGACTCGTGTGGCGGGAGGGATCGGAGATCAGAACGACCGCGCGAATCGTCAACGCCGGGTGCCAACCTTCGCCGATCTGGGCCGCGACATTCCCGGCAACCTGCGCGCCGCCGGAGTACCCGAGGAGGATCGCGCCCGGGTACTTCGCGATCAGCCCCAGCAGCGCGTGTTCGGCGTGAAGGACGTTGACAGTGAAACTGTCTCCGTCCCAGCGCGGTACCGGCCCGAACGCGGCCGACCACACCAGTTCGATGATCAGGTACTTCTTCGGGTCCAAGTTCTTCGTGACACCGGACAGGCTGTTGGTGCCGTACGGTTCGCCGATTCCTCGGCAGGTGATGATCACTCTCATGTCGCTGGCGGCCTCCGGGGTGTCCGTGGCGACGAAGGTGCTGATGAATGCCGGCGGCGTTGCCGGAGACTGTGGGTTGTTCATCGGATTGCCATCCCGTCTGTCGAGGTCTCGAAGCGGTAGAAGACGTGCCACACCAGACCGACAGCGGTGACGACCGTGCCGAGGAATTCGGGTGCATCCTCGGCTTCCACGTCATGGCCGGTGCCCCTGATGCAGAGCACCGCGTACCGTCCCGTCTCGGTGGCGTAGCGATCGGACTTCGGCACCCGCACCCACACGTCGACTTTCCGACCAGGGTCGGTGCGCGAGTCCGCGACCGACAGCAGCACGGAGTTCGGTGAGACCGGGACGAAGAATTCAGGCCCAACGACGGGAATCGAGTATCGGAATACGTTGAAGGTGTTGGACATCAGCTCGCCGCCTCGTCGTGGTTGTTGATGTGGTCGGGGTTCGGTAGCCGTGACGACCACGCGACGGCCCATTCCTTGTTCCTGGCCTCGGTGTCCTCGCTGATGTTCAGCGGCAACAGCATTCCGAGGAACGACTCCCCTGCCCGGATCAACAGGGCGCGGGATCCGGTGTGCGACTCGATCAGCAGCGGCTTGACGTACGCGTTGGCTGCGACGGCGAAGCGGGCGAGGTCGGTGCCGTTGACGGCCATGTTCTCGAGCAACACCGGCGGCGCGTGGTGGGATCGTGAGATCAGCTTCGGGATGTCGAGGAACTGCTCATCGTGCGGAAGCCGTGGGATTTTGTAGGAGCGGCCGTCGACGAACCCGGCGCAGTCGATCAGGGTGACGAACTCGTCGTCGGCCTCGATCCGGACCTGGAATTCGGGGGCGTCCGAGTCGGCCTTCTCCTTGCCTGCCTTGAAGATCGAGAGGATCTTCTTCACGTCCTCCGGCAGCACGTCGATGGTGGCGAGGCCTGGTTCGACCTGCTCCCAGATCGAGACGATGGCCTGGCCCATCGAGAACCGGTCGGTGGCCGTGACCCACAGGTTGACGGGGTCTACGAGCAACCGCACACGGGTGTAGGTGGGGAGGTGCTCGTCGTTGCCGGCGTGGACGACGACCGAGGACAGCGCCGCACGGAGGTCTGCGGTGCCGACGGTGATGACGACTTCGGTCATGGTCTACGTCCTTCCTGCTCGGTGGTGTCGTTGTCCGGGGATGGGGATGGCGAGCTGGCCTTCGACTTCGGTGTGCGGGGCCGCTTCCTTGCCCGCGATGTAGCGGTGGATACCGACCTGCCGCTCCGGTGGGAGGGACAGGAACCACTGCTGTGCGGCAGCGAGAGCGGCGGAGTCCACCGGTTACTCCTGCGCATTGGCCGTGGCCGCATCGAGTGCGTCGAGCAGGCCCTGCTCGACGTCGGAGTATTCGTAGCCGAACACTTCGGTGAGGTCGTGGTGCCAAGCGTCGAGCGCCGGGTACGGTTCGCGCTGCCACTGAAATGCGTTGGCCAGGTGCTCTTCCTGCATAACCTTGTCCAGTAGGTACGCAGACACCGCCAGTTGCGGCAGGGTCATCTTGTTGACGTGGCGCTCGATCTCGGCGTGGTCGTTCTCGTCGTCGTCCTTCGTCATCGGTGGCACGCCGAGCAGTTCCATCGATGCGGATTTGGTCATTCCGGATCGGGTCGATCGGTCCATGACGTACAGGCGTAGGCACCGGACAGCGAAGTCGGAGTTGCTTTCGGCGGCAGCCTTGGCGAGGAAACGGCGGCGCACGGTCGCCGCGGTCCGCAGGTCCTCTTCGAGCTTGGCCTTGCGCTCTCGCTCCTCCCGCGCCTGTGCCTGCGCCCCCGTCTCGACGGCGGGTTTGATCGGCTTGCCCGATGAGTCGGTGTCGTCACCGCCGGAGCCGGGGAAGAACTGCTTGTACTTCCACACGTACCCGGATTCGACGTTCCGGTCGGTCAGAGCGACGCGCTCTGCACCGTCTGGAATCTCATCCTCGTTCTGGGCTTCGATCCAATCGAAGGTGACGACGGCGGGGTCGGTTTCCGCCGCATCGGTAGCGGCGTCGGCCTCCTCGTCGAGTGCGTCGTCGGTGGCCACACGAATCCCTTTGTCAGTCAGCTCCTTCACGATCTTCGCTTCGCGCTTGAGCCAGTCCCTGTCCTTGCGTGCCTGCTCGACGTTGAACGCGAAGTTCGGGGTACCGAGAAAGAGAGCGAGGCGGTCGTACACCGGCTGGTCGTCTGCGAACTCGGTCAGCGCGAGCGCATCCTCGATCGTCACCTGACGCGCAACGAGCCTGTCGCGCACCGACTGCGGCGCATTCGCCAGCTTGATACGGTCCCTGATGGTCTTCTGCTTGTGACCGGTGCGGGACGCGAGGCCCTTGAGGTCGACGTCGTCGAACTCGAGCAGCGACTGGTACGCGTTGCCCTCCTCGACGACGTTGAGATCGGAGCGGTGCAGGTTCTCGGTCAGCATCACTTCGAGCTGTGCCCGGTCGTCGCCAGCGAGGTCGAACCGGACGATGCACGGCACCGTCTTCAGTACCGCTCGCTTCGCGGCCGCGTGACGGCGATGCCCAGCGATGAGCGTGTACTTCCCCTTCGCCTTCGCGGGAGTCACTATCAACGGTTCGAGGACACCCTGCCCCTTGATGGATTCCGCGAGCTCGGTCACGTCACCGAGATCGGTCCGTGGGTTCTTCGGGTGCGGGACGATCGCGGTCGGACGGAGGTGTTCGAGGATGGTCTCGCGGACCTCGGTGGTGTCGGTCTGTGTGGTGGTCATCGTGTGCGCTCCTGGCATGTTGCGGACGTGCGGTCAGGTTCTGTTCGGCAGATCGAGCTGGACGTGGGCGGGGCGTGGGTTGTACGGCTTACGGGCGGTGCAGATCTCGGAGTGCCGAATCCACAGGCGCTCCCCGTCGGCGCGGGCCGTGTCGAGGTCGGAGCCTTTGAGGACTTCGCCGTACACCACGCGGCCGTTGATCGGTCCGGAGAAGTGCTTGCGGACGGTGCCGAGTTCCGGGTCCGGTGAGATGTCCACTGGTATCCATCGGTCCTCCCGCGACATCGATTTGCACCAATGCACCGGTGCGTGACAGTCCTTGCATTCGCTCGCCACAGCCCGCGTTCCTCCTTCCTCTCGTTCAGCCGGTCCGTGCGCGAATACCGGCGAGCACTCGATGCCTGCGCACGGTCGCTCGTGTCTGGGCCATCACCGGCGCGCACTCCGGGCACATTCCGTGACGCGCCGATTCGGCTGTGACAGCGGTGATCTGGCTGCACAGCAAGCACGGGATTTTGTCGGCACCCACCGATTCGGGGACATCAGGGGCAGGGTGGACGGATTCGAGGCCGAGGTGCTCGCGGATCCGGACGACCGTGTAGTCCGTCCACTTCGTGTGCTCGGCGATCTCGCGGTCGGTCATGCAGCGGCCGACGAGTGTGGACACGAGTACGCGGCGGTCGTACGGCGACAGCGCTTCACCGGGGAGATGTCCGGCGAGTGCCTGCTCGAATCGTTCCGGATGGTCGAGGCGCTTCACAGCGACACCACCACGGCGTAGCCGGACTGGAACTCGATCGCCGGAATGCACTGGTACTTGCCGGCCGCATCGCGGACCACATAGTCACCCGGCACCGCGAACATCGACGGCTCGTCCAAGGGCTCGATGTAGAACCGGTCACCACGCTTGGCGACGTTCTCGTCCGAGACGAGCTTCAGCATGTCGACGAAGTTGTCGCCGGTCCACACGATTGCGTCGACCTGCTTCGGCACCTGCTGATATCGGCGGGCCTCCGAAGGAGTGGGTGTGGTCATCGCGCACCGACCAGCGGAAGCAGAGACGACACGACGATGATCAACACCAGCGCGACGATGAACATCATGTAGAAGCGGAGACGGCAGCGAACCGACGGTGGCAGGTCATCGTTCATGAGACGTACCACCCAGCTGCGATCACGAGAGTGCAGATCAGACGCATCGCGAAGTAGCCACAGACAGCGGCGGCCGCGATCAGGACGTAGGCCACCCTCTCGTCGGTCATCACGCGGTCACCTCGACCGACGCGAGCCACAAGTACAGGGCGTCGCGGACGTGCTTCGGGAGTGCGTCGGCGGTGACCTCGCTGATCGGTGTGTCACTGCTGCCCTGCGGTGATTGCTCGACGACCGCCTTGCCGAGTGGCGACTTCTTGTCGACAGCATCGACCTGTATGAAGTACCGCTCGTTGACCAGGCCACGCTTCGCGTTGACCTCGGACACGATCACTTTCATGTCGGACATGTCATGCCTCCGCTACGTTTTCGAGGACACCCTCGAGCAGGCTGAGTTGGTATGCGATGTGGGTGATCAGCTTGTGTTGATCACGGTCGACGTCGGTGTCGGCGAGCTGGTCGACGGCGGACTTCGCTGCCCGGCGGATCAGATCGGCGTTGTCGATCAGCTGCGCGCGCTTCGCCTCGCGAGCCATTCGGACTGCGCGGCGGCCGTTGATGACGCCGACGCACGCGGTGTCAGCCATGCGCCACCGCCGGGGCTGCGACCGGTGGCCCGGTGATCTCCGAGCGCGGCGGGAGGTACGCGACACGGAGCTTGTCGCCGGGTTTCATCCACCGGTCGTTGACGGCCTGCCACAGATGCAGTCCGTCGACCTCACCGCGGTAGACGACTCGGCAGGGGTACACCGTGTAGACGGTCTTGCCTGCATCGTTGACGTGCGGGACGAGGAGCTCGACACCGTGTGGCCGGTCAGTCGGGGTCGCGGCGGCCGGGATGTACCGGTCGTAGGCGAGCTGCGCGGCGAATGCAGGGCCGGACAGATCGTCGGGGGTATTGTTGCTGGTGCTCATCAGGATTCACTCGATTCTTCTGGTGAGTAGACGGGCCTCGCGGGCAATGCGGGGCCCGTTACTTGTCGGTCGAGGTAGGTGGATACCGGTGGTGGCGGCGACCCGGGGGGCCGGTCAGCCGCCACCACCGGGGCCTGAACCGTCAGGGGCCGCAGTGGGATTCAGCGCACCACCGTGACGGTCAGACGGCCCGGCAGGTTTCCCCGACGGGCGGCTCTTGAGGTGCTGGCCAGGCTTCGGAACATCTGGCTCCGTACGGAGCGCATCGTTTCCCGTGAGGTGTTGGAATTGCTCGGCCACTTTGTTGACATAGACCGTGACCGTTTCGGCGGGACTGCGCGTCATCAGCGTTTCGACGTTCGACTCGATATCACCGTGCGAGATGTAGGGAGACGGATCTGCTGCGACGGTGAGCACCTCACGTAAGGCGCGCCTCAACCGCTCCAACCGTCTGTTCAGTTCTGCGGCAACGGCATCGATCCGATCAGCACCCTCGGCAAGCATGCCAACTCGATCGACGTAGTCCAGGTCCTCGACCGCACGGATCGCATCCCGCATCCACAACGTGGTCACACGAGCCGCGGCCTGAGCCTCCTTGGCGCACTCTCGCTCCCGCTCCCGACGCGCCTGCTGCTGCTCTACGACGTGCGGCACATGACTGGGAAGGCGACCGAGATCGTACGGTCGCTTCTCCGGCGACAGCAGGAAGCGCTGGCCGGCCCGGTCCGGCGCGCTCACAGCCAGACCTTCAACGCAGAACCCACCTGCATGAACGCCCACAGAATCAGCACCCATGAGGCCGCGCCCGCTGCGCAGATCGCGAGCAGCCACAGTGCGAGGCTGCGCGGAGATCGGTTGCGCTGCATGGCAATCACGAGACTGCCGTTTCGTGACGTCGCGCCTGGTCGTATCGATCGACCTCGGCCGGCTCAATCAGGTAAGCCCCGGTTTTGGTCGGGAGCTTCTGGGCGGCCAGCGCATTTCTCGCGATGGCCTGCTGGACTGCGCGGCGTGTGATGCCGAGCCGAGCCGCCACCTGAGCGACGGTTAGCAGGTGTTCGATACTTGACATAGGTCAAGTTCTACCGTGCAACTTGGCACACGTCAACTATTACGCCCTAGGCGGTTCGATCGACGTAGGTGTTGTTATCCGTCACACACACGGTTCGTACCTGTTGCCAAGTTACGAACGTGGTTCTAAGCTACGAACTATGACAACCGTGTATGACCAGGGACGGGTTCCTGAGATTCAGCCGCGACACCGGCTGCGCATTGCGCGCGAAGAGGCAGGCCTCGAGCAGACCGAACTCGCGGAGCGCATCGGAATTTCTCGACAGAGCGTGTCCAACGCCGAGAGCGGCAAGACCTCGCCCCGGAAGGTGGTCTTCAACGCGTGGGCACTCGCGACCGGTGTTCCGGTGAGCTGGCTGCAGACGGGGACAGTCGAAAGCCCCCGCCCGGATGGACCGGACGGGGGCTCTGAGCTCCCCCACCTGGACTCGAACCAGGAACCCTTCGATTAACAGTCGAATGCTCTGCCAATTGAGCTATGGGGGATTACCTCGCGGCGTCACACTCTCGTGCGAGCCGTTGGAAACAATAGCGCACACCCCCTGCCGAGTACCAAATCGCCCTGCTCGAGGTTCGTCGGGCAAGATGGAAGAACAGCCGCACGCTCGAGGGAAGGACCTACTGATGATTCGTTTGGTACTGGCGGCTGGAGCTGCGTATGTGCTCGGCGCCAAGGCAGGACGAGGCCGGTACGAGCAGATTCGCAAGACTGCGAGCGCCGTCGCGTCGAGCCCGGCCACCAAGAAGGCGATCGAGGTCGGCCGCCAGAAGCTGTCCGATTCCCTCAACACTCAGCCCCGACTGGAGCCGATGAAGCCGATCGACGACGAGACCCAGGTCTTCGTTCCCCGCGATCAGCTGCGGCGCTAACCGACCTCGGCCACACTTCCGACGGCGAGCTCGAGCAGACTGCGGCGGTACTGCTCGAGGGCGATGAGGTCGCCGAACAACGCGTTGTAGTCGTCGGGCTTCTCCACCGGTGACATGCGCTGCAGTTTCGATTTGAGTTCGGCCACCTGTTGGCCGACCCACACTTCCTGGAGTCGCGCGAGTACGCCCGAGATGTAGCGAGTGAGGGCGTCGTCGGCCACGCGCATCGGGTCGACGGCCAACTCGGTGACCAACGACACGACCACGGCATCCTTGGCCTGTTTGGCGACGGCATCGACCCACTCCCCTCCGCCCAGGCCTGCAGCGGTGCCGCCGGCAGCGGCCACTGCGTCGCGCACGGCCGAGTACGCCGGGTGATGGAAGCTTTCGGGCGGGAGCGAATCGAACACCGTGCCTGCCATCGCAGGCATCTGCAGTACCGCCTTGAGGGCTTCGCGCTGCGGCCACAGAGACGGATCGGTGGGGTTGGGACGTGGAGGTCCCGTGGGGGCCTCCACGGGAGCAGCCTGACGCTTCTCGAACGGGACGCGTTTGCCGCTCGTGTCGCCCCGGGCACCCTTCTTCGCCTCGTCGCGAACCCGGGCGAGCACCATTGCGGTGTCGTCCCACCCGGTCCAGCCGGCCAACTGCCGCGCGTACTCGTCCCGCAGCGACGCATCCTTGATGCGGGCGACCACCGGGACGGTTCGCTTCAACGCCTCGACGCGCCCCTCGGGTGTGTCCAGATCATGTTCTCGCAGAAGTGATTTGACCACGAAGGCAAACATCGGGGTACGCCTGGCGACGAGATCGCGAACGGCATTGTCACCGGACTTCAAACGTAGGTCGCACGGGTCCATTCCGTCCGGAGCCACTGCGACGAACGTCTGGCCGGCAATCTTCTGATCGCCCTCGAACGCCTTCATCGCGGCGGCCTGCCCGGCTTCGTCTCCATCGAAGGTGTAGATCACTTCACCGCGAAAATAGCTGTCGTCCATCATCAGTCGGCGCAGCATCGCCAGGTGGTCCTCGCCGAACGCAGTGCCACACGACGCCACTGCCGTCTTGACTCCGGCCAGATGCATCGCCATCACGTCGGTGTAGCCCTCGACGATGACGGCCTGATGGGACTTCGCGATTTCCTTGCGTGCCAGGTCGAGACCGAACAACACCTGAGACTTCTTGTACAGCATGGTTTCCGGGGTGTTGATGTACTTACCCGGCATCGTGTCGTCGTCGAACAGTTTGCGTGCGCCGAAACCGATGACGTCACCGCTCTGACTGCGAATGGGCCACACCAACCGACGCCGAAAACGGTCGATCGGCGTACCGCGCTTACCGGGTGTCGCCAGGCCTGCGTCGACGATCTCCTTGGCCTCGAAACCCTTGCCCAGCAGATGCTTGGTGAGGGTGTCCCAGCCGTCGGGTGCGTAACCACAGCCGTAGGCCAGAGCAGCGTGCCCGTCGAAGTTGCGTTCGGTGAGGTAGTCCCGCGCAGCCTGGGCGTCGGGCCCGCTGAGCCTGCCCGCGTAGAACTCCTGCGCTGCCGCGTTCGCGGCGATCAGGCGCGCGCGGGTGCCGCGGTCGCGTTGAACCGACGGCCCTCCGCCCTCGTAGGAGATCGAGTAGTTCAACCGATCGGCCAATTGCTCGACGGCCTCGACGAACGAGATGTGCTCGATCTTCTGCAGGAAGGAGTAGGCGTCACCGCCCTCGCCGCAGCCGAAGCAGTGATAGTGACCGTGATTGGGGCGAACGTGGAACGACGGAGACTTCTCGTCGTGGAAGGGGCACAACCCCTTCATGGAGTCGCCGCCCGCGCGCTTGAGAGAGACGTAGTCGCCGACTATGTCTTCGATCCGTGTGCGTTCGCGAATGGCGGCGATGTCGCGTTCAGGAATTCGGCCGGCCACGAAGGGCAGTCTAGTCCCGATCCGGACCTACCCACATTCGGTCGGCGGCGCGGTCAGCCCCAGCTGGCCTGAGCTCCGAGTGACCGCTTGTCGATCAGTTCGAGTCGACTTTCGGTGTACGACGCTATCTGGTCGACAACCACACGAGTCCGTTCCGCGTCGCTGTCGGCCCGCTGCCAGGCGGGCACCAGAATGGGGTCCAGTTCGCCCGGAGCCGAGCGCATCAACCACTCGGCGACGCGGTGGATACGGTCGCGTTGGCGCTCCTGGCGGATCTTGTGTCCGGCATCGGACATCACGTACCGCAACGCCATCGTCTTGAGCAACGCCACCTCCGAGCCGACGATCGACGGCACCACCAGATCGGCGTCGTATCGGCTCAGCGGCGCAGTGCCGTACTTCTCGTGGGTGCCCTCGATAGCGGCGGTCGCGAAGCGTCCGACCAGTTCACTGGTCATGTGTTTGAGCGCGACGGAGGCTTCGAGGGTGCCGTCGTAACGTCCGACCGCGACCACGACGGGCATTCTCGACAGTCGATCTGCGGCCTCGATCAGTTCGTCGACATCGAGCCCGCGAAATTCCGAGACGCCGAGTTCGGCGAGAGCGCGTCGCTCGATCGGATCGGACAGAGCCCGTAGGTCGATTCGAGCGTCGATGACGCCGTCCTCGACGTCGTGCACCGAGTACGCCACGTCGTCGGACCAGTCCATGCTCTGCGCTTCGAGGCACTTGTGCTTGTCCGGCGCACCGTCACGCACCCAACCCAGAATGGCGGAGTCGTCGTCGTAGGCACCGAATTTCGCGCCGGGCGCGGGCCTGATCCACGGATATTTGGTGGCGGCGTCGAGCGAGGCTCGGGTCAGGTTGAGTCCTGCGCTGCGGCCGTCGGCGTCGAGGATCTTCGGCTCGAGTCCGGTGAGAATGCGGAGGTTCTGTGCGTTGCCCTCGAAGCCACCGCAGTTCTGGGCCACTTCGTCGAGGGCGCGTTCACCGTTGTGTCCGTACGGCGGGTGGCCGATGTCGTGCGCCAGCCCGGCGAGGTCCACCAGATCGGGATCGCTGCCCAGACCCTCGGCGATGCTGCGGCCGATCTGGGCAACTTCGAGCGAGTGCGTCAATCGCGTGCGCGGGGTGTCTCCGTCTCGAGGACCGGTGACCTGTGTCTTGTCGGCGAGCCGGCGCAGGGCGGCGCAGTGCAACACGCGCGCTCGATCGCGCGCGAAGGCGCTTCGATGCGAGGCGTTGTCAGCCCCGGCTCGCAGTCCTGCGGTCTTCGGAGGTTCGGGGACGAATCGTTCGACGTCGTGTGCCGAGTATGTGCCGGTCATCTACTGGCCTGCCGTGTAGGAGAAGTCCGCGGTGAAGTGGGTCAGCTGGTACCACAGCAGAGCGCCTGTCTCCCTGGCGATTCCGTGCGCCTGGGATTCTCTGGTGTAGACCGCGGGACCGGTGCGTGTCGGGGAGGTCCAGGCGTCGAGTCCGGCGTCGCGCGCCATGGTTCGGGTGCGTAGTGAATGCCATGGATCGCTGACCAACACCACCGACGACTTGCCCTGTTCGCGCAGAGTGTTGCTCACTGCCTCGATGCTCTCGAGGGTGTCCGAACCGGTCTCGACGGCAGTGATGGCGTCGGCAGGAACTCCCTGATCGATCAGATAGTTGCGGCCCGAGGCGGCCTCGGTGAACAGATCGCCCTCCTGCTTTCCGCCGACGGTGACGATCTCGGGGGCAATTCCCTGTTCGTACAGTGACGCGGCCTGGTCCAGTCGTGCCTCGAACACAGTCGAGGGTGTACCGCTGTACTGCGCCGCGCCGAGCACCACGATGGCGTCCGCCTTGGAATAGTCGTCGATGCGCGCCACCTGCCATACCCGCACCGCTGTTCCGGCGACCAGCACCAACGACATCAGGATCACTCCCGCGACCAGCCGGCCGGTCCAGCGTCCGAGCGTTCCGAAGAAGCCGAGGCGCTCGGGACCGGGGTCCGGGGCATACCGATCGTCGTACGGGTCGCCGTACGAATCTCGGTCGAGAGTTGAATTCACCCCTCGAGTTTGCCAGGCCTACGCATCTTCGGTGGCAGCGGCGCGCCTCGCAGGACCTACAGCCACCCTCGGTCCTCCGCCACTCGCACCGCTTCGGCGCGGGTGCTGGTGCCGGTCTTCCCTATCGCCGACGACAGGTGATTGCGCACCGTTCCCTCCGAGAGGTGGACCTGAGCAGCGATGGACCCTGCCGTCCCGCCCCGGGCAGCCGCACGGAGAACCTCCTGCTCTCGGGCCGTCAGTGGAGAGACGCCGTCGGTGAGGGTTTCGGTCGCCAGCGTCGGATCGACCACGCGAAGCCCCATGTGCACGCGCCGAACGGCGTCGGCCAGCTGCTTGGCGGGGGTGTCCTTGACCACGAAGCCCGACGCACCCGCATCGATGGCGCGTCGCAGGTAGCCGGGTCGACCGAACGTGGTGACGATCAGCACCCTCGACTGCGGCGCGACGAGCGCCAGTTCGGCGGTGACCTCGATCCCGTTCTTTCCCGGCATCTCCACGTCGAGCAGGACGACGTCGGGTCGATGTTCGAGAACGGCAGCGGCAACCTCGTCCCCGCGTCCCACCTCGGCGACGACCTCGAGATCGTGTTCGAGCCCCAGCAGAGCTGCAAGTGCACCCCGCACCAGAGCCTGATCGTCGGCCAGCAACAGTGTGATGGTCATTGCGCCTGCGTCCTATTCACCGTGTACCTCCACCCTGAAACCGCCGGTCGGCACCCGGGCGATCGTCAGTACACCACCCGCGGCAGCCACGCGTTCACCGAGACCGCGCAGACCGTTGCCGCCGGACTCCTTGTCTGCCGGTCCCACTCCGTCGTCGACGATGGCGATGCTCGACGCCGTCAGCGTCACCCGGCAGTGTCGTGCGCTCGAGTGTCGAACCACGTTGGTCACCGCTTCCCGGATCACCCAACCGAACAGTTCTCGGTGTCGCAGCGGCACCACGTCGGCGTCACAGGGAAGATCGGCGTCGATTCCCGCGGCAGTCAATGCCGTTTGCGCACTTGCCAATTCGGATCCGATGTCGACCTGCCGCATACCTCCGACGGTACTGCGCACATCGGCAAGTGCTTGCCGAGCAAGGGTTTCCAGCTCTGCGATCTCGACGGCCGCTCGGGCGGGGTCGATCTCGATCAACCTGCCGGCTAGTTCGCTCTTGACGGTGATGACGGTCAGGGAATGGCCGAGGATGTCGTGCACGTCCCGGCTCATGCGCTCGCGTTCGGCCACGATGGCCAGGTCTGCCAATTGTTGCCTGGCCACGGCCAATTCGTGATTGCGCTGGAACACCTGGGTGATGCCCCAGGCCGCGGCCGCGCTGATCAGCAGCTGAAATGCGAAGAAGGTGTCGGGCTCCCAGGACGACAAGAAGCGTGGCACCGCCTCGACGAGCGCGACCATCACCAACACCAACGCCCACGCTTGCCTGACCGGCAGGGTCATCATGGCCAGTACTGCGATGTAGACGGTCGCGCCGAATGCGGTGGTTCCTATCGACACGCTCATGAACACGGTCAGCGCGATCATGACCCCGAGCGCGATCCACGCCTGCGAGACCGGCAGTGGCTTTCCTCGGCGGTGTCCGTTACGAAAACGCCAGAAAGTGGACGTGAACACGGCACCGAAGGCAACGATCGTCATGACCCCGGCAACCTTCGCCGGCACGTAGTCCAGAGCAAGGATGTCGTTCAACGGATAGATCAGGTACACCAGCCAGATGGCTCCGAACATCCAGCCGAACCGCCAGATCCGGCCCTCGGGAAGGTCGGCGGTGAACGTGGTCATGCCGCCCACGGTATCTCTGTGGACGACATGATCAGTGGTTTCGGTCTCAGGCACGCTTGGTGTCTCTTCGGAACAGCAACGCAGCTCCGGCGACGAACACCGTCGCCCACACCACCAGGTTGATCACGGCGATCAGCAGAGTTCCGGTGTCAGCGGAGGTGAACGGTGCCCGGGTGATGGTGGCCAGGCCGTAGAGCGGGGTGAACTGGGCCAGCATCGGGAACCAGCCGCTGTCGCCGAGCGGAACGAACAATCCGCCGGCCAGCGCCAGGAACGCCAGCACCGGTCCGAGGATCTGCATGACGTTCTCCGACGGCAGCAGATAGCCCATGAAGAGGCCGAACGCGGCGAACACTGCGGACCCGAGCCACGCGATCACACCACACGCGAGCCACACCCAGATCGGCATGTCGGCCCCGAAGAACTTCGCGACGACGAACACCACGACAATGGCTGCTGCACCCATGGTCATGGCCACGAGGACCTTGGTGACGATGTAGGCGACGGGCTCGAGCGGAGTCAACCGCAACTGTCGGCTCCACCCCTGAGCTCGTTCGACCGACACCATCGCTCCCCCGCTGGTGGTGGCGAGCATCGCGCCGTAGACCGCCATGCTGATGGCGATGTACGCGGTGACGTTCCCATGCGCGAACGGGTAGTCGGTCCGGTAGTCGGACTGCGTACCGAAGATGACGAAGAACACCGGCGGCATCACCAACGTGAAGATCAGAGTTCGCTTGTTTCGGAAGAGCCTGCGAATTTCGAGTCCGAGGAACGTAGGCGAGAATCCGCCCCAGGCAACGGCTCTGGCGGATGTGCGGGTGGTGGCGGGGTGAGTGCTCGTGGTCATCGGATGCTCCCGGCGAGGTCGTTTCGTGAGTCGGTGGTCAGGGCGAGGAATGCATCCTCGAGGTTGCGCGAGACGATCTCCAGATCGGTCGCGTGCGCGTCGTTGAGCAGGTATCGGGCCACTGCATCGGAGTCGCGACCGTGCACGATCACCCGATCGCCGCGCGTCTCGACGCGGTCCACTCCTGGCAGAGAGAGCAGCATCGACTGGTCGACGCCGGGCAGTGTGGCGGTGACGGTGCGCCCTGCCGCGAGGTTCTTCACCTCGGCGGCGCTGCCGTCGGCGACGATCTTGCCGTGCCGCACCAGCACGATGCGGTCCGCGTAGGCGTCGGCCTCGTCGAGGTAGTGGGTTGCGAACAGCACCGTTCGGCCGGTGCTGGCGTCCTGACGAATGGCGTTCCAGAAGTCGCGACGCCCTTCCACGTCCATTCCGGTGGTCGGCTCGTCCAGCACCAGCAGATCCGGATCGGGCAGCAGTGCGAGCGCGAACCGCAGTCGCTGCTGCTGCCCGCCGGAGCATTTGGCCACTCGACGATCTCCGATGTCGGCGATGCCTGCCCGAGTGAGAACCTCCTTCACCGACCGGGTGCGGGCGAACAGTGCCGACGTCAGCTCGACGGTTTCGCGGACGGTCAGATCGCGCAGCAGACCGCCGGTCTGCATGACGGCCGAGATGCGGCCCTGAGCGATCGCGTCGGCGGGAGCTCCGCCGAACACCGACACCGACCCGGTGGTGGGTGTTGCCAGGCCGAGCATCATGTCGATGGTGGTCGTCTTTCCCGCTCCGTTGGGTCCGAGAAATGCGACGACCTCGCCCGGTTCGATGGACAGGCTGAGCCCGTCGACCGCCCGGACCGAGCCATAGGTCTTGGTGACGTTTCGCAGTTCGACTGCCTTCGTTGTGGTCATGGGAATCACTCTGCTGCGATCGGGCGGCTTCGACCTCGTTCGAGCGTCACGATTGCGGGGTGACAACTGTCATGCGTCCGGATCGACCTGCTCGATCTCCTCGCCGTCCAGCCGGTAGATTTCAGCGCATGGCAGTCCAGCACCGGCGGCACACCAGCGCCCCAGTCGTTCGAGCAGCAATCCATCGATTTCGTCGTCTCGCCGCCGTGGGTGCTCTGACCCTGTTCGCCGCGGTCCTGCTCGCGCCAGGGGTTGCATCCGCCGAGGCTCCCTCGCGGCTGGCCACCCAGATCACCGACAACGTCCAGGCACTCGACCCGGATGCCCTCGCCGAGGTCCAGACCTCGATCGACGACCTCTACGGCAACAGTCAGGTCCGGTTGTGGGTCACCTATGTCGCGGACTTCGACAACCTGTCGGCGGCGAACTGGGCCGAGCAGACTGCGTCGAGAAGTGACCTCGGTCAGCGCGACGTTCTGCTCGCCGTGGCGACCGTGGACCGTTCGTACTACCTCGGTGTGAACACCGGGCTGTCTCAGATCACCACCTCCGAGCAAGATTCGATCCGTGTCGACGACGTCGAACCTGCACTGCGCGAAGAAGATTGGTCCGGTGCGGCCATTGCGGCAGCCGGTGCACTCGGCGACGCGTATGCCTCGAGCGGCAGTGGTGGCTCGTCGGCACCACTGCTGATCGGCGTCGGTGTACTGGCCGTGGCCGGCGGCGGAGCCGTCGTCTACTCCTCCCGGCGCAAGAAGGCCCGCGTCGCCGCCGAGGTCGAGGCCGTGGCGAAGATCGACCCGAGCGACCCGGCCGCACTGGCCGCCTTCCCCATCGACGTTCTCGACACCCGTGCCAAGGAAATTCTGGTCGAGACCGACAACGCGGTGCGCGCCAGCGAAGAGGAATTGAATCTCGCCCGTGGAGAGTTCGGAGATTCTGCGGCAGCACCGTTCATCGCCGCCCACGACAACGCCAAGAAGGCTCTCGCGTCCGCCTTCGAGATCCGCCAACGTCTCGACGATGCCATTCCGGAAACTCCCGATCAGCGACGGGCGATGCTCGTCGAGATCATCTCCTCCTGTGGCCAGGCCGATCGCGAACTCGATTCGCGGGTGGAGGAATTCGACGGGTTCCGCGATCTCGTGATGAACGCCGACGCCCACCTCGACGAACTGACCCAGGCCGTCGTCGGCTTGACGGTGAGAATCCCGCAATCCGAATCGGTTCTCACCGAGCTGCATTCGGAATTCGCCGCCTCCGCCCTGTCCTCGATCGCGGACAACGTCACGATGGCCAAGGACCGCATGGCCCTGGCCGAGGACAACATCGAGGCAGGCCGTAAGGCGGCAGCACTGCCACCAGGAAAGCAGGGGCCTGCGGTCACCGCGATTCGTACGGCCGAACGAGCCGTCGACCAGGCCAAGACCCTGCTCGACGGTGTCGACCATGCCCGGGACGACATCAGGCATGCCATCGCCACCCTGCCCGACGCCATCGCGGACGTTCGCCGCGACATCCAGCAGGCTCGCGGCTTGGCCGAACACGGTGGAGCCGAACTGCAGTCGGCGATGACTGCGGCGCAGACGGCGCTGAAGAACGCGGAGACGGCACAGTCCTCGGACCCTCTCGGCAGCTACACCGCGCTCGCGGCGGCCGACGCCGAACTCGAGAAGATCGTCGACGAGGCGTCGGCGGACAAGGCGGCCGAGGACCAACTGCGGGCCCGTCTGGATCGCGACATCGCGGCCGCTCAGGCGCAGATCACCGCTGCCGCGGACTACATCTCGACCCGTCGCGGCGGGGTGGGTGCCGACGCCAGAACGCGCCTGTCCGAGGCCGAACGCCACCTCGGTGCGGCTCGCCAACTCGAGGCCGAGAACCCCGACGAAGCCCTCAAACATGCACACGCAGCCAGCCAATTGGCGTCACGCGCATCGCAGATCGCCCAGGCCGATGTACAGAACTGGGAAAATCGTCACGGCCCGCGCGGTGGCGGTAGCGGCGGCAACGTCGCGGGAGCCGTGCTCGGCGGCATCCTGATCAACAGTGTGCTTCGCGGCGGCGGAGGTGGCGGAGGCTTCGGTGGCGGATTCGGCGGCGGCGGGCAAACGTTCGACGTCGGCGACATCTTCGGTCAAGGTGGTGGCGACGGCGGTATCGGCGACCTGTTCGGTGGCCTGTTCAACCGCGGCGGCACTCCATA
>NZ_NPFP01000009.1:0-54783 GCF_002259145.1 Rhodococcus sp. 15-2388-1-1a
GCCGACCAGCAGTGCGACGCTGATCGCCGTCAGACAGGCCTTACGCATCGTTTCCCCCTCGCAGAATCACGTCGTCAGGTTAGACGCACCCGAGGTCGGATCGGTTCCACTTCGGTAGGAGACGTTCTCGTCGAGCGGCCTGGATGCGCCACGCACGCTGTCTGCTCGCATGAATGAACCATTCAAGCGAAGAGGGTAGACCCCCAGAACTCGGATTCCTCGACGCCGGGAGGGCAGGCGAAGACCGCCGATCCCACGTGTTGGATGTATTCGTTCAACGCGTCCTTGCGGGAGAGCGCCAGTTGCATCGGTACGAACTGGGTCAGTGGGTCGCGGCAGTAGGCGATGAAGAACAGGCCGGCGTCGAGGTGGCCGAAGCCGTCGGATCCGTCGGTGAAGTTGTATCCCCGACGCAGGATCTGGACGCCACCGAGGTTCTCCTTCGACGCCAGGCGCACGTGCGCGGTCTTGTCGATGAAGGTGCCCTCGGGGCCTTGAGATTCGAAGTCGAGTGCGTCGAATTCGTCCTTCTGGCCGAGTGGCGCGCCGGTTCCCTTGCTGCGCCCGATCACTCGCTCCTGTTCTTTCAAAGTCGTGCGGTCCCAGGATTCGATGAGCATGCGGATTCGACGCGCCACGAGGTAGGAGCCGCCGGCCATCCATTCCTGATCGTCGTCAGCAGAGACCCACACGTTGTCGTCGAGCAGAGTCGGGTCCTCGGCCTTGAGGTTCGCCGTTCCGTCTTTGAAGCCGAACAGGTTTCGCGGCGTTGCCTGGGTGGTCGAGGTGGACGAGGTTCGACCGAAACCGAGTTGCGACCACTTGACCGACACGGTGCCGAAGCCGACACGGGCGAGGTTGCGGATAGCGTGGACGGCAACCTGTGGGTCGTCGGCGCAGGCCTGGATGCACAGGTCTCCGCCGGAGCGTGCGGGATCGAGGTTGTCGGCAGGGAAGTGCTGTAGATCGGCAAGTGACGCAGGCCTTTTCGATGCCAGGTCGAAACGATCGAACAGGCTCGGCCCGAAACCGATGGTCAACGTCAGCGACGACGCCGTCAGACCGAGAGCTTCGCCCGTGTCGGTGGGCGGGTTGTACTGACCGCCGTCGACCGCGCCGCCGTCGAACGTCTCCTCACCCTTGGTGAGGCGTTCGGCCATCAGGGTCCACTTCTTCAGCAGCGCAACGAATTCGTCGCGAGAGTCGGTGGTGACGTCGAAGGCGACGAAGTGCATACGATCCTGCGCCGGGGTGACGATTCCGGCCTGATGGTCGCCACGGAATTCGACGACATCCGAGGTGGGCACCTCGGCACCGGAGGCCGTCGCATGTCCCGCGATTGCCCCGACTCCGACGAGCGCAGCACCGGTCCCGACGGCACCGAAGAGGCGCCGTCGGGAGAACTGCCCGGTCTTATTGTCCTGCAACGACACCCTGCACCTGGCTCACTTCGGCGGACAACGCATCGATCTTGTTCGAAAGTTCCTGGCGCTGAGGTTCGGTCACGGTGTCGTAGAAGACGAAGCCGTCGCCGCTGCGGTACTTGGCGAGTTCTGCGTCCAGTTCTTCGAAGCGCGCGTCGATGGCGGTGCCCAGTTCGGCGTTGCGCTCGTCGAGGATGGGTCGGACGGCGGCGATGGCGGCCTGCGAGCCGTCGACGTTGGCCTGGAAGTCCCACAGGTCGGTGTGCGAGAAGAAGTCTTCTTCGCCGCTGATCTTGGTCTTGGCGACCTCGTCGAGCAGTCCCTGTGCGCCGCCTGCCACCTGGATCGGGTCGATGGTGAAGTCGTCGGCCTTGATCTTGTCGGCGAGTTCGGTGATGTCGGCCTCGAGCTGATCGGCCATCGCGTTCGTGTCGGGCTGCAGACCCTGCGTCCACAGGTCCTTCTCGATGCGGTGGAATCCGGTCCACTCGGCTCCGGGCTCCACGTCGGGCTCACGCAGGTCGATGCGCGGGTCGAGGTCGTCCGGGAAGCTCTCGGCGACGGGCTCGATGCGCTCGTAGTAGCTACGCGCAATGGGGAATTGAGCCTTGGCCGCCTCGACGTCTCCGCTCTTGACGGCGGTGACGAACGACGTCGTGGTGTCCTGCAGTGCGTCGATCTGGCTGACGACGTAACGCTTGTAGCCGGCTGCTGCCTCGGCGAGGAGTCCGTCCTCGTCCGTGGTGCGCACCGAGTCGCCGGTGACGACGTAGTCGGCGCGGATACCGTCGCCCACCATGCCTGCCTTGCAGGCGGTTTGGTACGTGCCGGGGTCGGGCAGGGCGACGATGAGCTGACGCGTCAGGCCGGGTCCGATGTTCTCCACCTCACCCATGACGCGGTCACCCTCGCCGTAGACGTAGAACTCGGTGACCTTGCTGCCGTTGTTGGTGATCTGGAACGTCGAGTTTCCGGTGGTGCTCTCGGAGGCGCCGACGTCGCAGGTGGAGTCGGTCGCGGTGACGGTGATGTCGCCCGACGCGGCTTCGGTGGAGGACTTCTCGGTGCATCCGGCCAGAGCCATCGGCAGAACCGCAACGGCGGCCAGAGCGTAGGTGGTACGACGCATGGTGGTGGTGCCTTTCAGGAGGATTGCAGAGCAGGCTCGGGAGTCGCGGGAACGCGAACCGGGCGGAGGAAGAGGTAGAGGACGACCACGATGTAGAGCACCCACGCGATCGCTTGGAACACAGTGGGTTCGGGCCGGAAGTTGAAGATGCCTGCGAGCACGGTGCCGTACCAGCTCGAGGCGTCGAAGTGTGCGGTGATGTCGAAGGCGACGGCACCGCCGCCGGGCAGGATGCCGCCGATCTGCAGTGCGCGGATGCCGTAGGCGAGGATTCCGGCGGCGACCACGATGAGGAAGATGCCGGTGTACTTGAAGAACACCGCGAAGTTGATGCGGACGGCACCGAAGTACAGGAACACCGTCAGCACGGCAGCGACGACGATGCCGAGCAGCAGTCCGAGCAGTGGCCAGAGGCTGCCGTTGGTGTTCTCGGCGTAGCCGACCATGAGCAACGCGGTCTCGACGCCTTCGCGGCCGACGGCGAAGAACGCCAGCGCCAGTACTGCCGCGGGGCCGACGGTCAGCGCCTTCTCCATGTTCGCGCGCAACTCGCCGGAGATGTTCTTCGCGGCGGTGCGCATCCAGAGCACCATCGCCGTCACAATCACTACAGCAACGAGCGATGCGGCTCCGGCGATGATTTCGGCGGTCAGCCCGGTGACAGTGGACGTGCCGTAGTGGATCACGAAGAAGATGGCGGCCACCATGGCGACGGCAAGGCCGACTCCGAGCCAGACCCACTTGAGCGCGTCGCGGCGATCGGCCTTGACGAGGAACGCGACGAGGATCATCACGACGATGCCGGTCTCGAGCCCCTCGCGCAGGCCGATCAAGCCACTGCCGAACATCTGGGTGGCGATCGACGGCGCCGAACCAGCGGCGGCGAGAAGTGGCATGAATCAGGCTCCTGCGGTGCGTCGAACATTGGTACGCCTTCCCTCGCAAAGGGTAGGCGACCCTCATGCGTGAGGACTGACCAGAACATACACCCTGCAATCCATGCCGAATATGCGTTGACCAGGGGTTATCTCGGTCTTTAGCTTTCTATTACCTTGCGTGTGCAGGATGGAGTGGTGATCTCCCGTATCTGCGTGCTCGCCACAGCGTCGGTCCTTCTCGCGTTGACCGCGTGCGGTACCGGCGAGCCCGAGCGCGAGATTCCCGAAGGCATCCCGCCCGGGCCCGGCACCGAAGTGCCGGCCATCGACTTCAACGCGCCCGGGCGGACGGCCGATCTGTTGCTCGCCTGGGCCGAACCGCAAACCGACGCGCTCGGCATCTCGGTGACCGCGTTGGCGTCGTACGGGCACGCAGCGGCGATCATGACCGAGACGGATGCCGATTGCGGAATCGCGTGGACGACCCTCGCCGGCATCGGCTATATCGAGAGTCGACACGGCACGTACCAGGGTTCGTCGGTTCAGCCCGACGGTCTCGTAGCACCGCCGATTCGCGGAATCCCCCTCGACGGCGGACCGGGCGTCGCCGAGATTCCGGACACCGACGGCGGCGTCATGGACGGTGACACCGAGTTCGATCGGGCCATGGGCCCCATGCAGTTCATTCCCGAGACGTGGAAGAAATGGGGCGTCGACGCCAACGGCGATGGCGTCGCCGATCCCGACAACATCGACGACGCTGCGCTGACCGCGGCGCGATACCTGTGTGCGCGCGGCGGTGATCTGCGGACCGCGCAGGGCTGGGAGACGGCGTTGATGGCCTACAACCTGTCGGGTCAATACCTGCGGGATGTGCGCGATCGTGCGGCCGCGTACTCGGTGGGCACCAGGCCGTAGGACCTCCATGCATCGCGAGCAGTGCAGGGGAGCGGCTAGTCTTGCACCCGGCACAGTCCGTCGGTACCCGTTTATAGGAGAAGCATTCGTGGCCATCATTGAGCAGGTCGGAGCGCGCGAAATCCTCGATTCTCGTGGCAACCCCACGATCGAGGTCGAGGTCGCATTGGACGACGGGACGCTGAGTCGCGCCGCCGTTCCCTCCGGTGCATCCACCGGTGAGCACGAAGCTGTCGAGCTTCGTGACGGCGGAGACCGCTACGGCGGCAAGGGTGTCGAGAAGGCCGTCAATGCCGTGCTGGACGAGATCGCGCCGGCCGTCATCGGTCTGGACGCCATCGAGCAGCGCACCGTCGACCAGGCCCTGCTGGATCTGGACGGAACGCCCGACAAGTCTCGCCTCGGCGCGAACGCACTGCTCGGTGTCTCGCTCGCGGTCGCGAAGTCCGCTGCCGAGTCCACCGGACTCGAACTTTTCCGCTACCTCGGCGGCCCCAACGCGCACATCCTCCCTGTTCCGATGATGAACATCATCAACGGTGGCGCGCACGCAGACAGTGGCGTCGACGTGCAGGAATTCATGATCGCCCCCATCGGCGCACCCACCTTCAAGGAATCGCTGCGCTGGGGTGCGGAGGTCTACCACGCACTCAAGTCCGTGCTCAAGGCCAAGGGCCTGGGCACCGGCCTCGGCGACGAGGGCGGCTTCGCTCCCGACCTCGCAGGCACCAAGGCTGCTCTCGACCTCATCCTCGAGGCCATCGGCAAGACCGGCCTCAAGCCGGGGCAGGACGTTGCCCTCGCTCTCGACGTGGCGGCCACCGAGTTCTACACCGCAGGCACCGGCTACGCCTTCGAGCGTGAGACCAAGTCTGCTGAGCAGATGTCGGCGTTCTACGGCGAGCTCGTCGACGCCTACCCGCTGGTCTCCATCGAGGATCCGCTCGACGAGAACGACTGGGACGGCTGGGTTGCGCTCACCGAGGCCATCGGCGACAAGGTGCAGATCGTCGGCGACGATCTCTTTGTCACCAACCCCGAGCGTCTCGAAGACGGCATCGTCAAGGGTGCGGCCAACGCGCTGCTGGTCAAGGTCAACCAGATCGGCACGCTCACCGAGACCCTGGACGCCGTGGATCTGGCGCACCGCAACGGCTACAAGACGATGATGAGCCACCGGTCCGGCGAGACCGAGGACACCACCATCGCTGACCTGGCAGTTGCCGTCGGCAGCGGCCAGATCAAGACCGGTGCTCCGGCTCGAAGCGAGCGCGTTGCCAAGTACAACCAGTTGCTGCGTATCGAAGAAGCTCTGGGTGATGCGGCGCGTTACGCCGGCGAGTTGTCTTTCCCCCGGTTCAATTACGAGGGATAGCGAACAGGCACGTATGGCACGAAGTGGAGAGTGAATGATGGCACGGCGCGGCAGGTCAGGGACCAGTCCAGGTGGACGTGATCCCCGACCCCGCGGCCGGGCCTCCTCTTCGGGTCGGTCCAAGGCCGGGGGCGTCTCTCGCGACGAGAACGCCTCCGGTCGGCAGGCCACCCCGCCGGAAACCTCCGAGCAGGTGCGCGACGCGGTGGTCGGCGGCAAGGCTGCTCCTCGGCGCGTCGGTGTTCGTCGGCCCAAGATGCCCGAGCGGACGTTTTTCGGACTGTCCACCGGACGAGCCGTCATTCTCGGTGTTGTGGTGTGTGCGCTGGCGTTGACGCTGGCGGTGCCGCTGCGCACCTACTTCTCGCAACGCAGTGAGCTCGAATCCGTGCTGGCCGAGCGGCAGGCGTTGGAGAACGACGTGAGCCGCCTGCAGGTTCAGAAGTCTCAACTCGACGAGCCGTCCCGCATTGCGGCCGACGCTCGCGAACGTCTGCGGTTCGTCATGCCGGGGGAGACGCCGTATCAGGTGCAGTTGCCCGGCGACTACTCGCCGAGCTCCGAAGACCTCGCAGTGGACAAGACCCCGACGGGACCGTGGTACACGGAGTTGTGGAACACCGCGGTCCAGCCGCAGGGATCGGACGAGCCCGCGGAGCCGACCTCCGCACCGATGCCTCTCGTACAGCCAGAACCCGCACCGGCCGCGCCGCCGGTGCCAGAACCAGAAGGAGGACCGGTCGGGTGAATTCCTCGGCAGTCTCGCAGGAAGATCTCGATGCGGTCGCATCGCAGCTCGGACGTGAACCGCGTGGTGTACTCGAGATCGCATATCGATCTCCGGACGGCAGGCCGGGTGTGGTCAAAACCGCCCCGAAGCTGCCCGACGGCACGCCTTTTCCCACCTTGTTCTATCTGACGGATCCGCGGCTGACGGCCGAGGCCAGTCGGCAGGAATCGGCCGGCGTGATGCGGGAGATGACCGAACGTCTCGGTACCGATCCCGAATTGGCCGCGGCATACCTGCGCGCCCACCAGTCGTATCTGGCCGAGCGTGACGAGATCGAATCTCTCGGAACGGATTTCACCGGCGGCGGCATGCCCGATCGTGTGAAGTGCCTGCACGTGCTCATCGCGCATTCGTTGGCCAAGGGCCCCGGCGTCAACCCGCTGGGTGACGAGTCGGTGGCGTTGGCAGCCGAGAACTCGTTGCGCGGCAAGGCTATTCCGGCCGATTGGCCGACCATCGAAGAACTACGTGCGGAGAAATCATGACCAGGGTTGCAGCAATCGATTGCGGCACCAACTCGATCCGCCTGCTCGTCGCCGACAACAACGGTAAGTCCCTGGCGGACGTCGCTCGCGAGATGCGAGTGGTGCGGCTCGGGCAGGGCGTCGACGCGACCGGCGCATTCGTGCCCGAGGCGATCGAGCGCACCCGGGTGGCATTGGTGGAGTACGCGGAAATCATTCGCAAGACCGGGGCCACCGCGGTGCGGATGGTCGCGACGTCGGCTACTCGTGACGCGTCCAATCGGGAGGACTTCTTCTCGATGGTGCGCGAGGTACTCGGCAAAGTCATCCCCGGGGCCGAGGCCGAGGTGATCACCGGAGACGAAGAGGCTCGGTTGTCCTTCGCCGGCGCAGTCGGTGAACTCGACGCTGCCGCAGGGCCTTTCGTCGTTGTCGATCTGGGCGGCGGCTCCACCGAACTGGTGCTCGGCGATGCGAAGGGCGTGAAGTCTGCGTTCTCCGCCAACATCGGGTGTGTGCGGCTGACCGAGCGCTTCTTGCACAGCGACCCGCCCACCGTCGACGAGATCAACGGTGCGCGTGAGTACGCCCGCGAGAAGTTGGCGGAGGCGTTCGAGGAAGTGTCGATCGGCGACGCGTCGAGCTGGGTGGGTGTGGCCGGCACGATGACGACCATCGCGGCCATCGCCAAGGAACTACCCGAGTACGACGCCGACGCGGTGCACCTCTCGCGAGTGCCGTTTGATCAGCTCTTCGAGGTGTGCGAGCGACTGATCGGGATGACCCACACGCAGCGAAGCGCGCTGGGGCCCATGCATCCCGGTCGGGTCGATGTGATCGGCGGCGGTGCAATTGTCTGCAGCGTATTGGCCGAGGAGTTCGAGCGACGCGGTGCCGTCAGCTCGTTGACGGTCAGTGAGCACGACATTCTCGACGGAATCGCGATGTCGATCAAGATCTGATCTGCATTTCTGCAGATGCGGTCTGCGGTGATGTAGGTTGCATCGCTGCGTGATTCGGTGAAGCCTTACAGGCGCTGTGGCCCACGTCACGGCTCCCTTCGAGGTGAGGACCACCGATGACGTCACCCGCCGCGCAGATACCGGCCGACCAGGCGCCGGCCGAGAAAGGTTTGGCGCGCGTCGCGCAGATGCTCGCCAGGGGAACCGAGAAGTGGTTTCCCGACGCCTACATCTTCGCGCTTGTCGGTGTGGTGGTCGTTGCTGTCGCTGCCTTCGCCAACGGGTCGTCTCCGCAGAATGTGGTCGACGCGTTCGGTAACGGCTTCTGGGACCTGACTGCCTTCACGCTGCAGATGGCGATGGTCGTTCTCACCGGCTACGTCGTGGCTACATCTCCACCGGTCGCCAGATTGATCACCCGACTGGCGCAGGTGCCCAAGAGTTCCAGTAGCGCAGTCAGTTTCGTGGCGCTGCTGTCCTGCTCGGTCTCGTTCCTCAACTGGGGCCTGAGCCTGGTGTTCGCCGGTCTGCTGGCCCGAGCCATCGCGCGACGTGAAGATCTGCGGACGGACTACCGAGCACTCGGTGCTGCTGCGTTCATGGGACTCGGAGCCGTGTGGGCACTCGGTATGTCGTCCTCGGCCGCTCAGCTGCAGGCGACGGCCAGTTCGCTTCCGGCGACGCTGCTTTCGGTGACGGGTGTACTCGACTTCGGAACCACCATCTTCACGTGGCAGTCGTTGCTGATGTGCGTGATCATCATCGTGCTCACCGTGGCCATTGCGCACTTCTCGGCACCCAAGGGCGCGGCGATCAAAACGGCCGAAGACATGAACGTCAATTTGGACGACACCGTGACCGAGCCTGCTCCGCGCAGTCGACCAGGGGAGTGGCTCGAGTACAGCCGAATTCTTCCTCTCTTCGTGGGCGCGATGACGCTGGGATGGCTTGTCTCCCAGCTGTTGACGCTGCCGGTTCTGTCGGTGGTCAGCAGCCTCAACGGGTACTTGTTGGTGTTCCTGATGCTCGGGCTCGTGCTGCACGGCACCCCGCGGCGCTTCCTCGATTCGGTCAGCAAAGCGGTGCCCGCTACTGCCGGGATCCTGGTGCAGTTTCCGCTCTACGCCGCGATGGCGGCCATGCTCACCGAAGCGGAGGGCCGGGGAGGCATCACGATTTCCGAGCATCTGGCGACCTTCTTCACCGAGATCGGATCCGGTGGAGGCTTCGCGGTGGTCATCGCGATCTACACCGTCGTACTCGGCCTGTTCGTTCCCTCCGGTGGTGGCAAGTGGCTCGTCGAAGCGCCGTACGTGATGCAGTCGGCGACCGACGTGCAGATGAACCTCGGCTGGACCGTCCAGATCTACAACGTGGCCGAGGCTCTGCCGAACCTGATCAACCCGTTCTTCATGCTGCCCTTGCTGGCGGTTCTGGGGTTGCGAGCGCGAGATCTGATCGGATTCACGTTCCTGCAGTTCATCTTTCACTTCCCGGTGGTCCTACTGCTCGTGTGGCTCCTCGGGATGACCTTCGAGTTCGTGCCGCCGGTCATCCCGGCGCAGTAACAGACCGATATGATCGTCACCGCTGGACCGCGACTCCGGTGGTGGCCCCTATAGCCCAATTGGCAGAGGCAGCGGACTTAAAATCCGCACAGTGTCGGTTCGAGTCCGACTGGGGGCACTCTGTTTCAGCTGGTCAGAGCGTTACGTCGCTTTGATTATGGTTCGAACACGCACGTCGGTGTCACAGAATGTCACAACTCGATTTAACTGCCGCCGGTGGTGTGCATAGGGCGTGGGTTAGAAGTCGAACTTTGCCTCCGCCGACGTCTGAGATCCGCGGCTCGGTACGGTGAAGGTGCGCCCGGCAACACCGCTACCAACCAGGATTAGTCGGTCTCACCGTGGCTGAAGACACAGTACTGCTTCTTGCAGCCGGCGACGACCGCCTCGACCCCCGGCTTGTTTCGACCCGCCCATAGTGCTGTGTATTGAGTCAACGAGATCTACTTCTACCAGCCACTCCCTGCTAGCAATTTCCACTATTTCACGACCGCTTAGGCCGTTGCTGGCGGAAGCGTCGGGGAAGGTGATCATCACTGTGCATCCCGCAGACCTCAAGGCTGCTAGGAGCGCTGTGATTGCGGAATTTGACTGGCTACGCATACTGAACGCGGAGCTGGCACGCTCGGACCGCTGGGGTGCCCGGCCCGCCCCGCCGACGTCCGACCAGCCACCCTGAGATATGCCTTCCAGGACATGATAAAAGCGGCTGTACTGCGCGTCGGAGTACGGAGGGTCGCAGAAGACCAAATCGCCGGAGTTAAGTTGTGATGCGAACCCCGTCGCGTCAGCGACGAAGGCTGCACCTCTGCGCTTCGCCGAACGTCCTGACAGGTATTCAACTTCACGCTGGACTTCTAAGCCGACGTCTTTAGACCAGGCTGTCTTTATGAATGGCAATAGCTGTGGCGTGGGCTGAAACGGCTGCGCTGTGTGCCCGGGTGCGGCTGCGCACGAACTAGCCGTCCGCAGAAGTGCCGCCAAACCTACAGCTCTCTCCGACTTCTCCTCTGGGAGCGTTTGGTATAGAGAATCAAGGAAGTATGCCTGTTGCGAAGAAAAGTAATGTCCGCCGTACTGCGCGGTGATGAAAAAGTTCTGGGGGGCTGCCGCGGATTTCTTGCGCGATCGCAAAACTGTAGTCCTGCCGAGCCTATGGATGGGTTCAGCTAGTTGCCTGTAGTGCTCGTCCCCGTTGATTGCTTCTAGGGTAGATTTTACCCAGTCCGTAACAACCTGTCGGTCGCTGATCGGTTCGGTTCGGGTTATGACCGATTCCGATAAAACTTTAGAGTAATGCTGAAGGTCGACACTCCATACAGGCACGGCAGAAGATTCGGCAACGAAATGACTGACTGATGCCGATCCAGTGAACAGATCTACAAAACGCTCCTTGGGATCGAGCATAGCGAGGATCCTGTTCCCTAGCGGACCCCTTAATAAGGCTGCTTTGCTTCCCATATATTTCATATCGGACGCGCGTTCAAAGATGATTTGCGACCGTGCATCAAAAACTCCAAGCTACGACGCGTTCTGGCTGGCTTAGGGTGACAGTCATCTCTCCGAGCTCTTTCAGCATCGAGTAACGGTCCACAGTCTTCAGATCGTCGGCAATCTCAGCTGCGAGTTCGGAATCTGCCCACAAATCGAGACTATCTTCGGGGGGGTCTGACGATGGCCAAAGACCTCTAATCTCGCCGAGGGACTTGATCCACGGATGGATTTTTGTTTTGGAGATTCCGGATTCCTCAACCAACCTGCTAGCTGAGCCAGTTGCCAGTCTGAGGAGCATCGTTGCCCTCAGGAGCATTTGTTCAGCTTGGTCGGTAATAGTCGGCTTGGTGGGATTGGTCGAAAATATGGTGTCGAAGGGCCCGGCATTCGTACCGGACCTAGTTGGTTCACTTACCAGATCCTTGTACAGTGCCGACGCTGTGACGTTCCCTGGTGCAACTGAAGCAAGCCAAGTTTCCCAATTTGCCCAGTCGATAGCGTCTGTTACTGAATCCTTATTAAGTCCGCCGTAGGATTTGACGAGAACCTGACGGAGAAGAGCACCGTCGAGGGTAGGGAATCCTCCAAGAACGTCCGGCTCAAGGGAGCGCCAGAAATTTGCCACCATTTTGGCAATCCGGAGCGGTGGTCCGTCATCGTTGTGGAGTCTTGTTGGGAGGTAAGTAGCAGAATTGCGACGCTCGCGATCCTCGGCGAACGTCGCAAGATCGAACGAAAGGTCACGGAGCAGGTCTGATATTGCGGGCTGGATCCCCGAAATTCCCGCGCTCGCCACCCAGTTTTTTAAGTTAGTGTTCGCTGGTTTTAGAATTTCGCCAAGAAGATCTTGAGCTCGTTTGCTTTGACTCCATGAATCGAGGAACTTCCAAGCAGCTTGGTGTGTCGTGTCTTGATCGATAACAAGCACTTCTGATGAACGATTCACGATGGCGTTTACGCCATCTCCAATATAGATTCCCTCCGAACAAAGAAGGGAGAAAGCGGCACGCAATTCGGCATAATAAATGAAATGTATTGCGGAATGCTCATCGCCGCGCAGTAAGGCGTTTATGCCGTGCCCGAGATAACTCCATCCATCTCCACAATGCACAAACGTACTGGCGGCTAGTAAATCGGCGAACTGTGTTTCGGGTACCTGGTGGGTGACCACGAGGCCCAGCGTGTCAAGTTTTTTACTTGACAGAGATTTTGCCGTCGCGATTGCGGTCTTCAGCTGCGGTGATGCAGTTCCCTGAAACGGGTTCGTCGCCGGAAGCCAGGTCGAATCGGCCGTAAGTGACGTTCGAGAGAGCGCTTTTACAATCTGCGATCGATCGGCCGAATTTAGCAGGGCGGCTTTTTTTGCGACAAGTGGTATCGCCGGTTGCCTAGCCATATCTAGACGGTCACTAACGTAGCAGTTCGACTCACTATTTCGATTTCTGATTGACGAAGATGCTCAAGCAGACTTCTTCGGATCTCTTTATATCCACCACTGCCACGCATGGCTGCTTTCGATCTGCGTGCGTCCTCAGGAAGGTGTGGTGTGCCGCTTGTCCTCCAGTCATAGGACGCTAGGCTTTCGCATAGGCTCTTGAGAAAATCGTACACCGGCTGCTCTTCCAGTGTCCGCGCCATGGATTCAATGTTCTCAGGTGTCACTTCGGCAAAGTCAGAATCATCGTGCCACTCGGATAGCCTCAATTCGAGGTGTCGTGCATAGCATAGATCATTGAGCACATATTGATAGCCGCGCACGCCTTGATCCGTCGCAAGTAGACTGTACGTGCTAGTAAACGCTGGCTCTCTGTAGATTGTATGGGCCAGACCTGGAATGTCCAGTTCGGCAGACTCCTGGCGTAAGTTCTCCGCCCAGACGTCCTGCGACCGGGCTACTGAATCGGCCAGAAGCCTCCACGCAGTGACGAGAAATGCACCTTGCTGTATGCGCGACCATGTCAGTCCGTCACTACCGCCCGGAGTCCCGCCGAACAATCCACCAATTCCTTTGATCGGAGTCCAGCTTTTGACCAAACTAGCTACTAGACTTCTAATAAACGCTGCTTGGGTTACCGGTCCGTTTTCCTTCCGAGTGCCCCCTAGCATATTAATTCTCCTATGCCAGGGATTGTCGGGAGTCGACCATAGAACCTCGGTTAGTTCTTGAGCCCTACTTTCTTTATAGACCGTAACGCTTTCGCCACTGTCTAGCCATTCCTGTTCTCGAAGTAACGGATACAGGTCGAATGCGAGCGACGGGTTGATTTTCTTTGGTTTGATATTGATTGTCCAAAACAAATATGCTTGCCAGGCGAGTGCTAATCCGTTGAAAGCTACGACTGGAAGCTCGTAGTCTTCGGCTTCTTCGTCGCCTTCTTCGAAAGCGAAGAGGCGGTGTTGACCGTCGATTATCTCTATTGGAGGTATAGCGTCATCCAAGAGGCTGGGTTCGGGGACGTTGAGAAACGAGAATTTTTCGGACTGGTCCTCGATCGAGATCGCAGCGTCCTTGGCCAGTATAACCCCTCCCCGTTCGTCGCCTGGTCGGAGTATGTTCACTACGACTGCAGTCGGGAGCCAACCGGGTTTTCGTAGCTTATGGTTCTCGGGATCTGAGCGTTTTACGTCGCCCAATGTCGACCATGGGTAGCCTCCGACTACATAGTGGCTAATCTCCGCGCTTCGTTCTTTGTCGTGCCGGCGCTGGATGCCAGTGTCCTGACTACGCGGCGTTCCCGAGGACGCGGACCGGGTGTAGATGCCGACGAGGGCACGGAGTTGCGAGGCTCGAAGCGAAAAGAGGTAGAAAAACTCGGAGGGTTTCGCGTGATTCTCTTCGTCGTAATTGAGATCGTTCCATGCGTCCAGCCACTGATGTACCCGGAGCGCGGGAATAGCACCTGTCGGCGGGTTGACGTTCATCGAGACTCCAAGTGGTTGGGTAGTTTGGACAGCCTACCGGCAGAGGTGGGTCGGCGGACGGCTGCGTCGATCCGGGCGTTTCCTCCAGATTGTCCGGATGTCTCGCTAAGCCTGCATAGGCTCCCTAGCTGTTGGTCCCTGTGAAGCTCTTGGCCGCGTCCAAGAGCGCATCCTCTTGAGAGTGCGTGTAGACACTCAACGTGAAGGCCGCCGAAGCGTGTCCCAGCCATGCGGCGATCACCGCTATCGGGATCCCCTGCAGGTGCATGAGCGTCGCGCAGGTGTGTCGAGCGTCGTGCAAACGCACGTGCTTGAGCTGTGCGGATTCGAGGATCTTCTTCCATCGGAAGGTCAGCAGATTCGGGTGGACGGCCTGCCCGCTGGGGAGCCGTACTACATACTCAGATTCCTGGTAGTGCTCACCCAGGCTCAACTTGTCCCTGGCCTGCTGCGCTCGTGCCGCCCGTAGCGCTGCCTCGAGTGGTTTGGAGATGGGAAGCGTCCGTCGAGACTTCTTTGTCTTTGGCGGACCTTCGATAATGTCGCTGCCAACCGCGATGCGGGTGTTGGCGACTTTTAGTTTTGCTTTGTCGAGGTCGACGTCCTCCCAACGGAGGCCGGCGATTTCGCCTCGCCGCATCCCGTGCATCGCCAGCTGCCAGGCATGCTGCATGGGCTCCCGAGCCACGTGCGCGAGCAACTTGTCGACCTCCAGTTTGGAGAGTGTCTGCATCTCGGTGGCCTCGGCGGGAAGCCGATCGACCATCGCACCGACGTTCCGAATTACATTGCCCTGCTTCATCTGGTCTTGGAGGATCGCTGTGATCAGGCCCAGCATGTAGTTCACGGTCCTCGCCGACCATGGTTTCCGCGGTCGTCCCTGCTTTGTCGGAAGTCCTCCGTTGCGGAGGTTTCTCACCAAGGACTCGACGTTGGGCTTCGTGAGCTTCTGAACCGGAATATGCCCGAGCTCGGAGATCACAGGCTGCAAATTTGTTCGGTGGCCATGGAGGGAGGACGGCTTCAAAGAGTGTTTAGACTCGAGCCAATAGTTGACGGCCATCTCGACTGTCAACTGCGAGGTGTGAACGTAGAGGCCGTTATTCACCGAGTTGAGCGTCTCCGCAAGTGCGCTTCGGGCTGCTTGCTCGGTCGAGTATCGACGGCGACTCTGCGTCCGGCGGGTCACCGTTTGCGGTACGCCGGCCGCGTCCACCTTCACGGTCGTCTTGCTGCCGGTGTCTACCGTGACTTCGTAGCGTGTGAGTTGTCGGCCGGACTTTCGGTCCCGCACGGAAATTTTTCGGATCTGTGGAGGTAGTTGTTGCCTAGCCATCGGACACCTCATCACCGACGTTCATGTCGAGCTCGGTCATCTGACGAAACAGTTCCTCGGAGCGTCGTCTCGCGTCCTCATACATGAACTTCATCGCCTCGACGTGCTCCACCGAGTCTTGTTTGGAGAGGCCGTTGCGCATCTGAACGCGTGCGCGCCGCATCGCCTGCAACGCATGTAGCCACTCGCGTGCAATGCCCACCCGATCGTTCTTGGGATCGAACTGCTCGCGGACCCACACGTCCATAGGTTCTTGGTCCCCACGTTCCGACCAGTCGGTCGAAGGCTTCATCAACCCCGCTTCACCGCTGAACCATTGCAGTGCATCGTGGGACTCCTGTTCGAGCCCTGGGAGTACCTCTACTTTGCCTTTGGGGAGATCAGGAAAAACCAGTTGGGCCGGCGAAACACCGAGGGCTGCGGCGAGAACCAGAAGCTCCGGTACGTCGATGCTCTTCTTGCGCCCTGTCTCCAGATCAGCGACCACCGACCGCGAGATCCCATGTCCCATCTCTTCGGTGCGATCCGCAAGCTTCGCCGCTGACATTGCCGAGTGGTCCTTGCCTCGAAGCCGCCGGACTTCACCGGCGACGCGGGCCACTAGCTGTTCAGCCCAAGACTGTGTCATAAGCACGCAGTCTAGCCGATTTCGCGGAAGTGTTGTGGCAACGCTACTGAATTGCTACGTTGTGGTGGAACCACATGGACGGGACTCGATCGAGTACGCGATTGTGGCTAAATCACACAAAAATGCGGAAAGGAAGCACCATGTCTCGACGGTTGTATTCGGTCCAGGAAGCGATGGCACGAACGGGTCTCGGACGCTCCAACCTGTTCAACAAGCTTGCGGCCGGTGAGATTCGCAGCGTCAAGGTCGGTAAGCGCCGACTGATTCCCGACACGGCCATTGACGAATACATCGTCGGACTGGAGGAGGCGGCACGCGTGAGCTCGGGCGTTGCCTGACATGCCTCTCACCGCGGACCCCTACGAACTAGAGACGCCCCCGGCGAGTTCCGGTGTTACGAGCACCGGTGCCGAGGGCGTCCTCGAAATCCCCACCTTGCAGGAAGGAGCTTCGCCCTCGGATACTAATCGGTCCTGACGCGCCTCACAAGGCGTTTTGCCGCACTCATGTCCTCGCTCTGTTGCGAGATGTTGTCGACGTAAAGCGGGGATGAGTGGAGGCTGGATTCACCCATGTGTCGGTGAATCCATCTGCGTACGAACTGTTTACAGGATTGTCTGCGTCACGCCGTGCCCCTGCGTGGGTCCCGTGTGCCGTTGAAGTCTGCCCTCAGTCGCTGTCGCAGCGTCGTTTTCTGGCAGAGCCCGACGTAACACCAGCCTGCCGCCGGCCTGTGCACCCTTTGTAAATCCTCGGAGACCGGCCCCGAGGCACCACCAGCTCGACTGATCATCGAGCGGGTGGCGATACCGATTAGCCGCGCGCCCACCGAGGCGCGGGGCTATCGGGCGTGGAGCGGACAACGTGGGTGCGGAAATTGGCTCAGGGGCCATGGGGGGTCCGGAGGAAATGAACGAAGTCCCTTGTCTTTCATCCGTCACCACTATGGAGGTACCAGTTGAGCTCTCGACCCATCTGCAATGCTGACACCAACGAGTTGCCTTTCATGGCTAACCATCTTTCGGACCTCGATCGCTCAGTCCGTGCCGCTCTCTTGCTCTCGTCCGTTGTGCACGTCGATTCCCCGAAGATCAGACCAGAGCAACACATTTGGCTGCTCGGACGCCAGCACAGAAGTTCGCCGGTGCAGGCCGATCCCGCTAGCGGTGCGGCGGCGGAATTCTCCGCGACTGCCGTACCTGAATTACCCGCAAAGAGTGCCTCAGATGACTTGCCGGCGACGGGCGTTATACATCCTGCGGTGGTTACACCTCCATTACCCACAGAGGATGCGAGTCGCGCTTGGGATGTGTTGGAAGTAAATGCTTCTCATGCCCCTATGGCGCGCCTTTCGCCTATGGCACGCGAATCACGCCTCGAGCCCCGTACCTGCAATACATCCAACCCTTCTACAGGGTGCGACTCATCCTTCGGTTCCAAGGCGTGCATGACATCCCATTCCCGCTGTACCGCCAGTTCGTCCCATTCATCCATGGAAAGTGAGACCCACCATGCCCGCTGACATCTTTGCGTTCTGCAATCAGAAGGGCGGAGTGGGCAAGACCACCACCGTCTTTCACCTCGCCTACGCCGTTGCCCAAGCGGGGAAGCGAGCACTCGTTATCGACGTGGATCCGCAAGGCAACGCCAGCACTGTCCTGACCAGAACCGAGCTAGAGAGCGACGATGTCGGTGTTGCCGACGTACTTGCCGAGTCGTCGAACGCGACCATCGCCGATGCTGTCGTCCCCACCATCTGGCCTGGCGTAGACCTGGTACCCACGTCGCCGGGAAACGAGTCCCTGGCCTATGTCCGCGATCAATTGGTCGTTGCCGGTGCCGGCCGAGAACGGCGGCTTCGCGACGCAATCGACGCCGTACGAGGCGTGTACGACGTGATCCTCATCGATTGCCCACCTAGCCTCGATCTGCTGACTATCAACGCCCTTGTTGCAGCGCGTGCCGCCGTCGTCGTGACTCAGTCCGCGCTGTTCTCAGCCAATGGACTCGCGCGATTGCTGCGCACCATCGATGCAGTCAAGCGCAGCTACAACCCGGACCTCGCCATGCTCGGTGCGATCGTCAACCTTCACGAGATCGCGACGATCAGCGGTCGAGAACAATTGATCGAGATCGCCGCGAGCATCAACATCCTCGGTGACGCCGTTCCCAAGCGGGTTGTCATCAAAGACTCGATGGAGGCCCAAACCAGCCTGGTCGACTGGGGGACAACGCAATCTCGCAGCCTGTCGACGATCTATCGCGACACTCTTGCGCTGCTCACGAAGGGACACCTGTGATGGCCCGGCCCGAACGCATGAAGAGCGCACTCGCCGGATCGAGCCCGGTCGATCCGCCGGAGAACTCGCGGCAGCCCCACGACTCTGTTTCGTCGGCCGAGACCGGTGCGCAACCGTCACCGGACAACGCAAAACAGAAGCGTTCGTACTACCTCTACCAGTCCACCGTCGACGATCTTCTCAACGCAGCCGAAGCGTTGTCCGCAACGCCCGGCGCGCCGCGGGGCCCGTCGGATCTCGTCAATGCGGCAATCGAAGACTACTTAGAGTTGTTGCGCAACAGATTCAACGACGGTGTGCCGTTTCCGCAACGAACGGGCCCTCTCGCACGAGGACCGAGAATCCGATGAGCCGATCGCACTCCACAGCTACCCCGTTGACAACGAAGCCGTCAGACGTCGTTGCGCTTCATCCAGCGATCTTGCAGTGGGCCCTCGCAACGGCCGTTGCGCTGACAGTAGGCATTGCCGGGGCGTCCTTCTGGCTCAGTTTCGCTGTGTTGCGTGATCTCGCGGTGATGGCTGGGATAGGTCCCGGCGAGGCGTGGGTGATTCCAGTGGTGTTGGACGGTGCAATTGTCTCGACAACAGTGACAGCTATTGCGCTGTCGAATCACACGGACAACCGCACGATCAACGGCCGTCGCTTCGTCGTCACGATCTTGCGTGTTGCCGCATCGGCGTCGATTGCGGGTAACTCGTACCACGCAGTGTTGAGTGCGGCCTTGCTTCCGGCCGTAGTCTCGGCGGGTATTGCCACCATTGCACCTATTGCGCTCCTCGCGATGACCGAAGTGCTGGCCGTCATACTTCGTGCGCCCCGCGGAGCCGTCAGAGTGGAATTCGCTCCAAGTGCTGCCACAGAGGAGCCGGACTGGGCAGACACCGAGGTCAGCCAAGAAGGCCCCAGCCCGAGCCGGGATGATTCAGAGGGCGAAGACGGCACTCGGGGAGAACACGTCGAGACGGCGGACTCGCCTCGACTGCAAGTAGACGACCTAACGCCGGAAGTTGCGGAAACAGCGCGGCTCCGACACGCCCACCGCGAATGGTCGTGGGCACGAATCGGTAGAGAAACGGACGGCTCCGTTGCATCGACCGCGATGCGCCGATATCGGAAGTGGGAAGAAGTCACCGCAGGGATCGTCGATGGCCACGAGGACGGGCAATCCAAGTTTGATGACAAGCTAGCCACCGAGCGTGACCGCATGTCCGCAGGATAGAAGTGCTACCGCGACATCGAGCCTGGTTGCTTTCCGTCGCTCCCGCGCAATCACCCCAGGCTGTTGATGGCTGTGAGGTGGTCGCGCCCGGTTGGCTCAGTCTGCGTCGAGGTGCGCGCTGCCCTGGGACCACCTCCGGCGGTCTCCGGATTTGAGCTCCGCTGCGCTCCGCACAGCAGAAAGAACAATTTCCTTCGCACATCTGGCTCCGATCGAGCATGCAACACCCTGACCCGTCTTACCCATCCCTGACTCCGCGTTGCTCCGGCCCGATGGGCTCCGAAAACTTTTCAAAGCGCCTGCGGCTGAAAACTTTCCGGATCAGGGCCAGGACGCCGGTCCAGTGCGCCGCCTTCTCTCCTTCGAGCCAGATGACGGCGAAAGAAATTGGCAGAGCGAAAGGGCCGGGGGAGCCGGTTCCGCAACAGAAAGAGAGCCCGACATGCCGCAGAATACTTCCAGCACAGGACGACGGACCACGGCCGCACACAACGCCCGGACCACCGGAATCGTCACCCACACAACCGTTCTGGTCTCCGGACCCCAACAGGCCACTATCACCGCTACCGCCGCAGCCACCGACGAAGCGCAGATGATCGTCGCACTAGGTCACGTCATGATGACCTTCCGCAGCGCCGAAACAGTATCCGCAGTCATCACCGGATTTGCCACCGTCCGGGCCGCACTCGCCGGAGCCGATGGACAAGCCCCTCACCCCGCGCAACCAGGCGCAGAATTCGGGGCCGCCGCGATCTCTGTCCTGTGGCTCGATAGCCCCGAACACACCGCAGTGCCGCATCACCGCTACAGCTCCGAACAACGCCGCACCATCCACTGGGTAGACCTGCACATGGGACCTGTCACCTGGCGCATCACCGACCGCATCGGGTACGACACCCTGATGGCCGAACTCCGACGCGTTCACCGCGCTGCCGTCGGAGTATTTCTCGACGGCAGCCGCTACCGCCGCGACCCCGCCAAACTCCTCGATGTCTTCGACGACGTCTAGTACCACACGTTCGGCCCCAACCCCGGGGCCGAACGTCGTTTATCCACAGGCTGACTCGACACCACAGTTATCCACACCCTCGCCTGATCTGTCTCCGCAGCGAACGCTTTGTTATGGACCTCGTGTGACGCTCGATTAGAAGCAGCTGGCCGGCACGAGCGACAAGGAACCAACGATGATCACCTGGACCGTCACCACACACCCTGAGGACAACCCCGAAATTCTGACCGCAACCGGAGCAGAGCCCAATCTCGAATGCGCGAAACTGGCCGCCGCCGATGCCGTCCGTATCGCCCTCCTCGACGCACGCGAGCACGCATCGTCCGACAACGGAACCCCGCCGTCCTACCTCGTCACACTCGACGGAACCTGTGCCCTCATCATCGGACTCGGAAGCTGCAGGCCCGAGAACTACAACGCCGTCCTCGACAGCCTCAAGCAGTTCGACGGCACCGCACCACCGAACCTTCTCTACATCTGACCCACACCTCCGCAATGACTACGAACGCGGCATAACCAAGCAAAGCGCAACCGGAGTACCGAAGCCAGTTCTCCCGCAACAGACCCGCACATAGAAACGAGGCGAACAGATGACCCCGTTGAGAGCAGCCGAACCCACCGACGACGATCACGCTGATCTGACGGACCATCCGGAGACGGCACCGGAAGCACTGGTCATCTGCGCACTGATGTGGTTGCAGGACACCAACGAGGCCGCCCGCATTGCAGCGTCATTGCAGGCCAACGATTTCCACGATCCCGTTTATCGCGAGCTGTACGGCATCATGCAGGGGCTGATCATCGACAACCTCCCACACGACCCCGCGAGTGTTCTGGGCGTTCTTGTCCGGTCAGGTGCCAGTGGACACCGCGGTGCACGGCTGCGTCGAACACTGACCGACGTCACCGCAGCGAACGCATGCGGAGCATCGGCAACCGACTACGCCGGCATGGTCCTGTCGGAAAGTTACCGACGTAGCTTCTTCGACGCAGGGATCAGAATTCAGCAGATCGCCGAGGAAGCGCCGGAAGACTTTCTGTTCGACCAGCTCGTCGAAATTGGAAGGGCGCAACGTGAAGCGACGAACCGCCTGAACGCCTTCCGCAGCGGTAGCACACTGTGACGGCGCGGGGAGAGGCAGAGTCGGGCGATGTGCGGCGTCGAGCTGCCCTCGCTTCTGTCCGGTTGGCCGCCGCAGATGTCGCGCGTCTCGATACGGACGAAGTCGAGGACCTCGCTGTCGGTCGTGAGATCCATGATGCTCTGTCCGACGGCAACACGCTCAGTGAGGTTGCGCGGTCCATCGGGTACACCGAGGCCGTCGCCTCAGACCTTCTGGGCAAGTTCCGAGAGCTCCGCGAGAGTCTCGCGGCGCGCAACCAAATTCCCCTGTTCTGAGCAACATTCAACGCACACCTCGCATTGCCGCCATGACCCGAAAAGGCCAACACCATGAACTTCACCCGTATCGACACCGACCGAGGGACCCTCTACGGGCCGTCCTTCGCCGGGACGCTGACGCACTTTTTCGGACAGAACCAGCACGTCGAATGGGAATGCCACCAGCTGACCGCCGGATACTCCGGTGGGCGATGCACAGTGTCGACTGCAATCCGAGTGCATTACCGCGGACAGTGGATTGTCGCAGCCAGGTCCTTCGGCTCCCGGACCGTCGACGCGATCCCCGAGTGCGCAATGCGCTTCGGATCGAGTTTCGCTACCGCACCGTTCGATGCACCCAAGTTGCCTCGCTGGGTGTATGAGTGGGCGTATGACCTGCTGGTCTGAATTCACGGTGTAGATCGACCGGTACAGATCGAAAGCGAACTTGCTCCCGCGCGACGGCATTGACGCGGAGCGCTTCCGTGCACTGAGCGACGTTCGGCCCACGTCACGAGCCCGCCACGTGACGACACTTCGACGAGTTGTTAGAAGGTGCTGCGCAGCGCGCCGCACTCCGACCCACCACACGAAAGGAACCCGGCCCGTGCCAGCACAAGCCTGGATCACCCTCATAGTCGGCGTCTTCGCCGTCGTCGGCGTCGCCGGAACCGTCAACCAACGCACCCGAGCGGACAACCGCTCCCAATCCTGGCAACGAATCACCTGGTGCCTCGAACGCACCGTCAGCGACAACCCTGACGAAGTTGCGCTCGGCTGGACAGTGTTCGGCACCGTTGCCGCAACTCCCTTCATCGCCAAGACCGACCGTCGCACACTTCGAGCAATTGCCGACCGAGATATTGCGCCCAGCAGCGACGACCTAGCGGAAACCGACGACAACAGCGACAATGGACCTACAACACCCCGCGAGGAGCGCCCATGACCACCACCGAACCACGCCGGGCCTGGACTCCCGAGCAACGCCGGAGGGTCCGCGCGGCAGCCGCAGGAGCCTCGATCAAGCTCCGCGAGTACGACAACGATCCGGTTCCGCAGTGGCTACGCGACGTTGCCGCAGGCAAAGACATTAGGCCGCCGACTGACTGACCACCCCACCAACCCGACAACGGCCCGCCCCAACCAAGGGACGGGCCTTTGTCGTGTCGCGCACGTCGGGAATCGATGCCGTCGACTATGCAGAACGAGTTGCCGCCATGCGGGCGGCAGGCAAATGGAACTCCACTGCGCTACGTCCTGCACAGCCCGGGCAGCAGAGAGAACATGAAGCCGCCGCTCGCGCGGACGCCGGCGGCTCGCCGCCTGTCAGTGTGCGGCGTTGTACGCCTCTTCGATGTCGGCCGGGATGCGGCCGCGTTCGCTGATTTCGTAGCCCTGGTCGAACGCCCACTGCCGGATCGCCCGCGTCTGCTCGGGATCACGCTTGCCCGATCCGCCGACCGCTGTCGTGGCCGACGCGGCAGCGGGGGTGGGCTTGCGCTTGCGGCCACCGACTCGCGTCGCGTGTCCGACGTAGTAGTCGAGCTTCTTGTGAAACTCGTTCGCGTTCTTCACCTTCAGGTCGATCGAGTACTCGACGCCGTTGATTGCGAATTCGATCGTCTCGCCGGATTCGTCGTCGATAACCGTCCCGTCGATATCGTCCACCAATTGGGTTGTCACTTTTTTGGCCACAGTCGGAGAACCTTTCGTTGATACATTTGCAATGCGCAACCGCATCCGTACCCATGAGCGTAACCAGCGCCAATACCTGCATTCGTCATCGACACAATCAATCGAGCCGCCGCACGTTCGGATTCGATGCTCCGCACTCGACCTGACACGTGCCGCGGCAGTGCCGCCTCCGTCGCATCGCGAAGTTGTCGAACAGATCATAATCATTGCCTTGCAACGGTATTCGACCGCATGACCACGCTCGCACGTCCCCTTCTGAGCCACCCCTACGGTTATCGTGTTGGTCGTACGAGTCCTCCGAGTTTGACATGCAGGGGACCCCGACCAATCCACCCGCGGTCGCCGGCCCCTCTTCGGGGTTGACAGACCACCTTCGTCATGTTGAGCGGGGGCGTCTGGTCCGATCCTTTGGAAGCTACCCCTGTCGTGAACTATTACCAGGCCATCAGAATCTCATAGGCGCGGCCGCGAATGCCGCCGCTGGACATCCTCACGCGAAGCGTTAGGCCACGCAAGGTCTCGCGCTCGCCACCGCAGGAGAGCTTCCAATGCTCATCGAGGAAGCCGAGGGTGTACTCGGACTCATCGCGCACGACAACACCCGCAGGTGGTGCAACCGGCAGCACTGTCGTTTTACGACTGCACGGCGTTCGATCCCGACACCCCGGGTGTCAACCGTCAGCCGCTGCGAGGCGGCCACCTGCCGACAGGCTCGTTGATGAATCCCGTCACCAGACCTCGAAGAGGGCCGCGCACCAAAGATTCGCGGCCCGGCTTCGTGTGAAATACGCACTGGCCTGCGCAGTCAATGGCGTCGCCGAATTCTCGTTTCAGTCCTTCGGTCGAATGATCGTTGCCGAACCGCCGCGTGCCGGTGCTTTTCATGTCGCCAGCTGGCGACGCATTTTGGTCCGGACTTCATTTTCGTGAAGTTTGCAACGTCGGCCGATGAGCCACCTATCCGCAACGGCCCCTCGCGTCCAAGGTTACTTATCCGGAGCGCGATGAATTGGACGAGTAGCGCCCTGCATCGTGTGAGCCGTCTATGCGACCTACTTGACATCAGCCCTCTGCTGTGACCACCATTACAGCATTAAGTGATAGCAATTATCACTCTATGAGAGGAAGAAATGAAAGTTGCGATCCTGGGACTCGGTGAAGCGGGCACCCTCTACTCGTCGGGCTTTGCGGCAGTAGGTTGGGAGGTAACAGGTTTCGATCCCGCCGATACCGCCGCACCGTCGGACGTCGTTCGTTTCGACGACGTATCGGACGCGGTGGCCGGTGCAGACCTGGTTCTGAGCCTGACCAGCTCGAAGGTGGCCGTGCAGGCTGCGACGGCCGCGGCCCCGCACCTGAGCGCGGGAACGACGTACGCGGACATGAACTCCGCGTCCGCTGCCGTGAAGAATGACGTGGCCGCAGCGGTATCGACCGCCGTCGGCGTCGCGTTCGCCGACGTCGCCGTGGTCGGTTCCGTCCCGGCGCACGGGGCCCGCACTGCACTGGTCGTCAGCGGTTCGGGCTCTGGCACCGCGGCAGAGCACTTTCGCGCGTTGGGTGCTTCGGTCGAAGACATCGGCGGTGCGCCCGGCGATGCGTCACGGCGAAAGTTGTTGCGTAGCAGCTTCATGAAGGGCCTCGGAGCGCTGATCGTCGAATCCACCGAAGCCGGTGCTGCGGCCGGTGCCGAACAGTGGGTACGCGGCCAGATCGCCGCCGAACTGTCGGATGGCTTCGATGCCCTCGATCGACTGCGCGACGGAACCCGCAAGCACGCCGCCCGTCGCGCGGTGGAAGCCGCAGCATCGGTGGAATTGCTCGACGAGCTCGGTGTTCGTCCGGTTCTCGCCGCGGCCGCCGCCGAACTACACGCCTCGTTGGCCGACGCCGACGGACGCGATACCGGCGAACTCGCCGACGCCTACTCGGGGCTACCCGTCGCGAACATCGGCGATGCACGCCAACGAATGGGAATGGTCGACTCGGGAATTCATGCGATGTGGAAAGGTGCTCGTACCGTCGGGCGAGCGCGTACGGTGTGGACGCGAGCGGGAGACAACAAGGCCCTGCAAGCGGCGGTGGCGAAGGTGCTCCCCGGTGAGGTGATCGTCATCAACGGACATGGCGACCTCAACCGTGCCCTGATGGGAGAACTGCTCGCCGAGCGCGCCCGGTCCCGTGGATGTGTCGGCATGGTCATCGACGGCGCTGCGCGCGACATCGATGTACTTGAGGAAATCGGCTTCGGAGTTTGGGCCCGGGCGGTCAATCCGGCGGGCCCGTACAAGGACGGCCCCGGCTACAACGACATCCCCGTCGCGGTCGGAGGAGTCGTCTGCAACCCGGGTGATCTCGTCGTCGCCGATGACGACGGCGTCATCATCGTCCCCGCTGCAGAAGCCTTCGGCAGCCTGGCCGGTGGCCGTGCCGTCGAGGCCGACGAAGCGCAACGCCGCGCAGCAATCATCGCAGCCAGGGCCGCGTCATGATCGCCATCTGGGCGCTGGTGTCGTTCATCGTCGCCATCATCTTCTGGAACGCGGTGCTCAAACGAAACATCGGCGAGGCGATGATCGTCGGGTTCCTTGTGGTCGGTGCGTTCGCCGGCCGGAGCGCACCCGAATACATGTGGCACGGATTCCTCGACTCGATGCAGGAAGAGGTCACCTTCGCCGGACTGGCCTTCATCTTCATGAGCTTCGTACTGGCCAAGACGCCTGTCCTCGACCGCCTCATCGACATTCTGAACACCTTCTTCGGCCGCCTGCGCGGCGGACCGATTTATACCTCGACGGTGGCGGGTGGCATGTTCGGTGCCATCGCGCACGTCGGGGCGTCCGTCACTGCTGCAGTCGGATCCGTCACGGTGCCGTGGATGAAGCGATCCGGCGTCAGTGGCGAACTGTCCGCCACCGTCGTTGCAGGCTGCGCAGGAATGGGTGTGACCTTCCCTTTCAGCGCGACCATGTTCATCCTCGTCGGCTCCACCACCGTCACCGGTTTGATGGAACCCGATGAGATCATCCTTCCCCTTGCTCTTGCCGGATTGTGGTGCCTCGGTTACCGATTGGCACTGAACTACTATCTGGTCCGCAAGAACGGTCTGCAGCCCATCGCCGAGGAAGACCGCATTCCCGCTCGCAAGAGTCTGCGGGCCGGATGGACGTCACTGCTGCTCTTCGTTCCGATCATCATTCCGTTGCTGCTCACCCGCGGTCCGATTGCGGTTCCCATCGCCGAGTACACCGACCTCGTGATGTCCAGCGCGCTCAGCCTCATCACCTGGATCCCGGTCCTGATGATTCTTCTGGTGTTCTTCCTCGGCCGTCGTCATCTGCCGAAGACCGGCCGAGGATGGTGGAAGATTCTCGGCGACACAGCACCTCAGTTCGGCGTCATCGGTGTCACGATCGTGGCGGCGTTCTCCGCCTCGAACGTCCTCGGCGATCTCGGGCTTCCCGAGCAGCTGACCACCATGCTGGCCAACCTCAGCGCACCCGCTTGGCTGATGGCCATTCTGGTCGGCGTCATCATCGTCGTCATCGCCATCCCGCTCACCGCATCGGCCACGATGGCTGCCGTCGGCGGCGTCGCCGTCGCTGCACTGGTCGGAGTCGGGATACCCGCACCGGTTGCGGCCGCAGCCGTCCTGGTCTTCGCATCCACCGAGGGCGCGTCGCCCCCGTCTGGAGCCCCGATCTACGTTGCCGCAGGTATCGCACGCGTCGACCCGGCAAAGATGTTCGTCCCGTTGTTGAAGTACTACTGCATCCCGATTCTCGGCGTTGGAGTTCTCATCGCTCTCGGCCTCCTGCCAGTCAGCTGATGACCACTACGAAAGGAAAGTCCATGCTCGAAAAATGCATCTCGACGATCTTCAGGGTCAGCGTGGTGGCCTTCCTGCTCGGGGGACTGGCCATCGTCGTCCTTCAGGGCGGCGGACTCATTGCCGGTAACGGCGAGTTCGTCACGCACATGGAAGAATTGCTCGCCCCATGGGCATACGGGTCCGCCGGCGTTGCCGGGCTGCTCGCTTTCGCACTGTCGTACTTTCACCGACCCGACGACGAATCGTCGTCGACGGAGGATCCCGCTCGCACGGCAACTGCGGAACACGCATGACCGATCGACACGTGGCACCGGGTTTGCATATGGGGTCCCCGTATGCAGACCTGGTGATGCGCACCGACGCTGCACCGGCCGGATCAAGCTGGGGTTTGTTCGAGGATCCCGACCGGGGCACCGCCAATTTCGCCGGTCCTCAGCACATTGTGGAGGCGGCCCGGATCGTCACTCGCGGAGACTGTTTCAGTCTCGACTACGCGGTTGGAGCGTTCGATCCGCCGATGGCGCGTTCACGGTCCGCCCCGACGCATACCATCGTCAGCGCCCACGAACAATCGCGAGACGATCTGCTGGACCACTTCTTTCTGCAGACGAGCAGCCACCTCGACGGTCTTCGTCACCGCAGGGTCTCCGGTCACGGCTTCTACGACGGGGTCGACGACGCTGCCATCGTGGTCGGTGCACCACGCCTGGGTGTGCAAGCGTGGGCGGATGCACCGATCGTCGGGCGCGGATTGGTTCTCGACATCGAAGGGATGATGGTCGAGAACGGCACCCCTCTCGACCACCTCGACGGACCGGCACTGGACGCGGACACGCTCGACGACGCCGTTCGGGGACAGCAGGTCGATGTCAGACCGGGCGACTTGATTCTCGTCCATACCGGCTGGGCTCGGTGGTATCTGAATGCGACGAGTGACGAGCAGAATTCCGTCAGAGAGGGACGGCGCGCGACCGGTTTCGCGCAACACCCGGCGTTGCTCGAGTGGTTGTGGGACAACAAGATCGCACTGTTCGCCACCGACACGTTCGCGGTGGAGGTTCTACCGGTGCTTGAGGGCAGCCCGTTCCTGCATTCGGCACCTGAGGACAAAGGAATGATGCATCAGGAGTTGATCGGGAAACTCGGTGTTCCATTGGGCGAATTGTGGAACCTCACCGATCTGGTGGCAGATAGCCGCGCCACCGGAACATGGGAGGCCATGCTCACTGTCAAACCGCTGCCGATCGTCGGCGGTGTCGGCTCACCGTGCAACGCGACTGCACTGCGCTGACGTTTGTTTATCGCACAGTGATAAGTTCTCTTGAGCGATTTTTCGAGAGGACGACTATGGCAGCGCCAGCAGGCAACATGCGGTCTCTCGACCGCGCATTCGATGTCCTCACGGTTCTTCAGTCGGCCAAGCAACCCCTTCGGCTGAGCGAACTCGCGCGTCTTGCCGATCTGCATGTCGCCACGGTGCAACGCATCCTCGGGGTGTTGATGGAGCGAGGCTTTGCAGCACGATCGGCAGATGGGTACACCGCTGGTCCCGCCGCCCTAGCCGTGGCACACGCGTTCATGGTGACCAACCCGCTGAGCGTGCTCGCCCAGCCGATCCTGCAACAGCTCGCCGCCAATACCGGGTTCACCGCGTCGATTTATGTGCGTGTCGAGCACAGTCGGGTGCTCATCGCACGTGTGGAGAGCGATCATCCGCTGAGCTACGTCCTCCCAGTCGGCGAGCGACTCCCGCTTCATCTCGGCGGGGCGGGCAAGACGATCCTCGCAGAAATGAGTGGTTCCGAGATAGACGACGCCATGGCCGGGGTCGCCGAGATCGCGCATGCCGACGGGAGCGTCCTGACCAAAGCCGACTTTCGGGGTCAACTCGAGCAGATCCACCAAGATGGATACGCCTTCTCGATCAGCGAACGACTGTTCGGGATTGCATCGGTTACCGCTCCGGTGCACGCTCAGGACGGCACCCTGGCCGCCGTTCTCGGTGTGACGGGTCCCGCGGAGTCGTTCGGCGAGGGCACCCGCACCAAGGTCGTGGCCGAAGTTCGCCGAGCAGCAGCAATATTGGGAGCACGCGTCCCAACCAGCCGATGACGACAGCGGCGCACCGACGTCAAGAGAGCTTTAATCGGCGGCGCATCTACGCCATCCACCCCAGCTTCGGCCGCTTCGTCTAATAGCGACGTAGTTGAGGCCCGAAATTCAACACCGAATTTGCCGAGCGTCGACCCGCAATGATGAACTTAGGTTCTCTACGCAGCAGTCACCTTCTCAGAACCAGAGGCCGACACGTACTGTCTTCGTCGCGAAGCATTGCCCACAGGACATTTGCTCGGCGCGGGCCAGGCCAATGACTGCTCGGGTGTGACGTTTCCTCCGGCCCGCTATCGTGGGCAATAGGTTTCTGATTCGGGTGATGATCGGGTGCTGAGCTGCGCCGACTGATAGCACACACGCATCAACCGGCGGGTCGTACCGTTTTGGGTTTGTCCAGGCATCCGCTGATGCGCCCGAGGGCATGAAGATGCGGGTGTCACTGGCCAGGGCGGAAGGTGCTGCGCAACGCGCCGACGACGGCAGCGACGACGAATGCAAACACGATTGACGCAACAATCACGCAGATGCGAAACACGCCCCCAGCGATGATTTCCGTTGCCCGCAGAGGAGCGAACCACCAACCTGACCCGGATTTCCCGGCGCGCCACAGCGCTCCTACGACGATCAAGCCGATGGCAACAAGGGCGATCACGATCGTTCACCTCAGACCTCAAGCCGGATTCAACACCAAGTCAACGACATAACGCCTCGCCTTGGCTATGTGCAGTGGGCGTGCGTTCCCATTGCGTTCGCGAAATACCGTTGTGTTGCACTGAGTTCGAACCTTCGGTGTGTGCGGGCGTGAAGCCTGCGGCGCTAGCTCAACTCGTTTGTCAGGCGATGCTGCGCGCGCCCTCTTCATCCGCCCCCGCGTCTTCATCTATCCAAGGCTCTGCAGACGCAGTTGATGCGGAATCCCCAGGGCTCTCGAAACTTTCATCCGTGCTACTCGTGCCACCCGCGTCATTCTCTGCAGCCGGACCGATATCGGGCCTGAGGGTCGTACGTGCCGTCATCGTCGACTTGACCAACCGCGTCGCTTCGGGCACTGAGAGATCCACCAAGGCAGCGATGCTGGCGTATGTTTCACCGCGTTTCTTGAGCTCGGCCAGTGCTCTTGCGCGTCTCTCATACGCCGCTTCAAGTTTGGTTTCCGCGTCCCGCCGCAAGCGCTCGATCCTCGTGGTCACATCGTCGTTGATTTTTTGTTCGTCGCGGGTCGCATCGAAATACGAGATCAAATCCTGCTCCTGATTCTTCAAACGCACCTGTGCGTCCGACAATCGCTGCGCATTCGCCCGCCGAGCCCGTTCCCGAGCGCTGATCGGTCCACCGTTTGAGGGAGTCATGTCGGACAGGCTACCGCCAACAGGCTGGCCGGCGAAAGGGCCATACGCTCCCACGGTCGCCCTGATTGATCTGTCCTGCTACAACTTTCGTCCCTCATTGTCCATGCACGTTCTAATTCGTCCGAAATCTAGATACTATCGACTTCAGGTTTCGTGTATTACTTCGAAAAATGCCAAACTAAACGCCACACACCTCTTGCACTATTAGTGTCCATGGGCGGAATCTGCGTACTATCGCGACCGTGCCGCGCGATTCAGAAGCAGATTTCGAGGGAGATCGACTCGTGAGATCTCGTCGCATACCCGCTCGTCGGCGGCGGTGCCCGCGATGATGACCGTGCACGCGCTGCACGCCGGCGACGGCTACACCTACCTCACCCGCGAGGTCGCCAGTGACGACATTCACCGCGAACGCGGCCAAGACCTCACCGACTACTACGCCGCCGAAGGCACCGAACCGGGCATCTGGGGAGGGCGGGCCTCGGCCGAACTCGGCGTGTCCGGGTACGTCCGCGAGGACCAGATGAAAGCCCTGTTCGGCGAAGGTCTGCACCCCGAAGCCCAGGCGTTGATCGAGGCCGCCGTCCTCGACGGTACGAAAGCGAACGCCGCGATCGAGAGCGTGCGGCTGGGCCGCAAGTTCGCGAGCTTCCGCAACGAGGTGCCGCTGATGAAGCGCATCCGCGCCGAGATCGACAACGACCGCGCCGCCGGCGGAAAGTCGCTCACCGCCGAGCAGTGCCAGCAGATCCGCTACCGCGTCGGAGCAGACGAGTTCCACCACGAAGTCGGCCGATCACCGGCCAGCGAAGCAGAACTCGTCCGCTACATCGCCTCGCAGCAACGCCGCGAACGTCAACCCGTCGCCGGCTACGACTGCGTTTTTACGCCACAGAAGTCGGTGTCGGTTCTCTGGGGCCTGGGCGACGACGACACCCGCGTCGCGATCGAGCGCGCACACAGCGCCGCGGTGACCGATGCCATCGGCTGGGTCGAGGACAACGCCTCCTACACCCGCGTCGGCAAAGCCGGTGTTGGACAGATCGAATCGACCGGCCTGATGTACACCCGGTTCGATCACGGCGACAACCGCAACGGTGACCCGAACCTGCACACCCACGTCGCGATCTCCACCAAAGTGCAAGGCGTCGACGGCAAGTGGCGCAGCCTGGACGGGCGCGTGCTGCACAAGCTCGCCGTCGCCGCATCCGAGCGCTACAACACCCTCATCGAGGAGTACGTCACCCGCGAGCTCGGCACCGTGTTCGCCGACCGACCGGGCACCGGAATCAACAAGCGCGCCGTCCGAGAGATCGAGGGCATCCCCACCGCATTGCTTAGCGAGTTCTCCCGCCGTGACGCCATCGAGTCACGACTGGAAAGACTCGTCTCGGACTACCGCAAGACCCACGGCAAAGACCCCTCGACCGCGATGCAGATGCGCCTCGCCGACCAAGCGACCCTGGAAACCCGCAACGAGAAAGCACCCCCGAAATCGCTCGGTGCCCAACGCGTGGAATGGCGCGAACGCGCGCTCGACGTCGTCGGCCGACGTGCCCTGAAGTCAGCCTTGAAGAAGAGCATCGGGAACACGATCACCGTTACCGATGCCGCCTCGATCGACCACCGCGAGATCGCCCGCACCACAGTCGCCCGCATCGCACAGCAGCGCTCGAGTTGGAACCGCTGGCACATCCAAGCCGAGGTTCAACGACAACTACGGCCACTGGTGTTCGCGACCGCGGCCGAGCGTGACGGGGTCGCCGAGACGGTCACCGAAGCCGCGCTCGGCGCAGAGTCCATCCGGTTGACTCGCCAGGTCGACGCGACACCCAAGGCGCTGCAGCGCAGCGACGGGGCGTCGATTCTGACCGTGCACGGCAACGAGACCTACACCAGCGCAGCGATCCTCGCCGCTGAACACCGCCTCGTGGGAGCCGCCCACACCCCGACAGCGGTGATGGCACCTGCCCACGCCTACACCGCGGCCCTCGCCGCGCACACCCAACGCAAACGCTGGGATCTCGGCGCGGACAAGAAGGCACTCGTCGAGCACTTCCTGTTCTCGGGTGCGCTGCTGGCTGCCGGTGTCGGTCCGGCCGGCACCGGCAAGACCACCGCCATGCGCGTCGTCGTCGATGCGTGGCGCAGTACCGGATACGACGTGATCGCCCTCGGACCGTCCGCGAAAGCTGCCGACGTCCTGGGCACCGAGCTGGGTGTCACCGGCCGCACCATCGACGACGTGCTCACCCGATACGAGAACGAACTCGATACCGGCATCACCCCGGGGGCGATGATTCTCGTCGACGAAGCAGGCATGGCGTCGACACACAATTTGGACCGGCTGACTCACATCGCCGCCGAGCACGGCGCAGTGGTCCGGCTACTCGGTGACCCGCAGCAGCTCGCGGCCGTCGATACGGGCGGCGCACTGCGACTGGTCGCCCGATCGAGCGCTGCACCGGAGCTGGTCGACGTCCACCGTTTCCGCGACAAGGAAGAGGCCGAGATCTCCTTGCGACTGCGCGACGGCGACACCTCCGTCGCCGCCTGGTACGCCGCGAAAGACCGCGTGCAGCACGGCATGGCCGACGACCTCGCCGAGAAAGTCTTCACCGCCTGGGCGGAGACCTCGGAGACCGAGACGACGTCGCTGATGATCGCCAACAGCAACCACGCCGTCCGCGACCTTAACGACCGTGCCCGCACCGATCGACTCGCCAAGGGACTGGTCAAGAAAGGCGGCAACGACCTGTCCGACGGACTGCGCGCCAGCGCAGGGGATCTCATCGTCACCCGCCGCAACGACACGAGCCTGCGAGTCACCGGTACCCGGGGCGAACGAGTCTGCAACGGTGACTTGTGGACGGTCAAGACTGCGCACCGCGACGGATCGCTGACCGTGCGCCACCTCGAACACGGCGGGCGTATCCGGCTGCCGGCCGACTACGTCAAAGATCACTGCGAGCTCGGTTACGCCGCCACCATCCACCGCTCCCAAGGGATGACCGTCGACCAGGTTCATGTCCTCGTCGACGACACCATGAACCGGCAAGCCCTCTACGTCGCCCTCACGCGCGGCCGCGAGAGAAGCCATCTGTACGTGCCCATCGACCGGATCGTCGACCCGCACCTGATCCACGTGCACCCGGACAAGAAGATCGCCGACGAAGTCGTGCGGACCATCATCGGCCGCGACGGCTCGGCCGTCTCGGCGACCGAACAGCAACGCGACGCCGCCGTCGCGCACCGCAAGCTCGACTACAACGTCGGCGGATACGAGTACGCGGGAGAGCTCATCGACGCGCACCGTATCGAAGCGATCGTGCGCCAGAACATGGGTCCGGAGTTGGTGAACACGATGATCGCCGAAGCCGAATGGGACACCTTCGTCCACCAGTACCGCCGCGCCGAGCAGCTCGGCCTCGACGCCGCCCCCACCCTCGCCGCCGCCCGCTCGGAGCGCGAACTCGCGAGCGCCGACTCCGTCTCCGCAGTGATGCATTGGCGACTCGAAAAGCACATCGAGAACGGTGCCGACGAGATGCACGCCTGGGCGCAGAGCATCGAACCGACACTGCGCACCCAGTTCGGTGAGCACGCCGAGACCATCCTCGCCGACGACGCGGCGTGGCCCGACCTCGCCGCGCACCTACGCAATGCCGAACGCGCCGGCAAAGACCCCCACGCGGCGATCGTGGAACTGCGCCGTGGTGTCACCGAACCCGACCCGAGTGCAGCGGATCTGCTCGACGACGCCGAACGACGCTGGCCCCTCGGCCGAGAAGCACGCGACCACAGTGCCCCGAGCTGGGTGCTGCCACCGATGCAGAACCGGGAGGGAATCGACCCTGAACTCGTCGCCTGGACCCGCCGCCGATACACCGAGATCGCCGAACGCACCCGCGAACTCGGACAGCACGCCATCGACGAACAGCCCGCATGGACCCGCCACCTCGGCGAGGTTCCCGACTCCGGCGGTGCCCGACTGCGCTGGCAGATCACCGCCGGCCAAGTCGGGGCCTACCGAGAACAATTCGGCATCGACACCGACCGCACGCTCATAGGAGACCGACCCGAACACGGCGAAGCGGCCCGAGCATGGGATCAGGTGAACGCCCGCATCAAAACAGTCACCGCGCCCGCACCGGTGCCCGAACACGCAGGCACCGGACAGCAGTCGGCACCGGCCCCGCAACCCGCGACGCCCGATCCGATCGTCGATACAGACCGGACGCGACGAGAAGCCTCAGAGCAACGCGCCGCCGAACAACGCCGTCTCGCCGAGCAACGTAAAGCCGAACGTCGCGAACAACTGCGCCAGCAACAGGCCCGACGATCCGGGCCGACCCGCGGACCACGCATCTGAGACCGGCCACACGCACCTTCCGCCGCCATTAGCGGTACCGAGCCAGAAGCATCACCACGCCCGCAGCACGTCCTAGCTAGTGGGCGCGGCCGTTCCGAATCTCCATCGCCACATGCTGCGCGACAGCCTCGCTGACATCGCGTCCGCTGACCGGCACCGGGGCAACCTGACCGGTGAACTCGTCGTGGACATCGCGCGCGGTCATTGACCAGCGCGCCCGCATAACGGTTTGAGCCTCTTCCACGGGCACCATCAGCACCAACTCGAGGTCGTCGGTCTCAACCGTCTTCATCGGCCGCAGATGTCCAACATCGACTACGAGGTCGAGGCCGCCATCCGTGCGCTGCTCGACTCGAATCCACCCGTCGATCGCGGGGTTCGCGGGCGCGGGGTAGAACGGCTCCAACATCCTGGGAATAATCAATGGCTCCGGCCCCCACTTACGCGGCTGCATGGGAAGCAGGTCTGTAGCAATTTCGTCGTCGTGGTCGACTACGTCGAATGGTGGATCGAGGTGAATGACGACTTCCACGTCGTCAAGCGACCGCTTCGTCTTGTTGATCACCCGCACAGAGAATCCCGGCGCCGTGGTCACGACCGCGCCGCGTACATCGTCCACGGCTGCTATCGACGCTGCCTCGTAGTTGTCGACCTCAGCTTGAAATTCGTTCCGACTCCTCGAGTCGTTTCGGCCGGCCAACCCGGACATCGCCAAACTCGACAGTGCGCCGGACGCGAAGCCAATTCCGGTCCCGCCGGTCGTGGTGGACGTCGGTGGGCTCGGGCAGGAGGACCGCAAATCACTGACCGCATCGTGAATTGCGCGATAGCGGCTGAGGGGTCGAAGCCCACTGCCCAGACCGACCCCAGGATCTGTACGTCGACTTCGACAGCAGGCTGCGCGTGACGAACCCGGTTGAGCATCGCTGTCACCTCGGGGCCGTTGGCCGGTCTGGACTCGGCCCCCGGTCGTAGATAGATCAGACCGTTCCGAACATTCTCCCCGTCACGCTGGCACGGCCATATTGCTGCTTGCTTGGGAGGATCGACGATGATGGCGACGACCTCGCTGCCGTCGATATCGATGCGCTGGTAATCCCATGCCGGTCCGGGATCGCCAACGAAGTTCGTCACCTCCCGACGCAGGTCTTTGTCGTCGAATCTGCCCGCACCGCCAATTGCTGGTGGCGTCGAGCTGTAGTCCAGGCCGACGAGCATCACTGCGTGACCGCCGAAACGAGGCGCAGCGAAATCCGGCGAGCGGTTGGCCGTTGCGAGGATGAATTTCGCAATCTTTGCCCTGCCTGTTTTGGTCGACAAGTCGACCTCTGATTTGAGCTCTAGGTGGTGCCCCTCGTGGCGATCGTCCCCAACCGCCAGCAGTTCCTCGACCAGAGTGCGCCAGTGGTGAGTTCCCGTGGGCAGTCGATCCATATGAAGTGCGGACATGCCGTCGTCTACCTCCGCCGCCACGTCTCTAAGAGGCGGTACTGGTTGCTGGGTCGTTGGGGAAATGACTCTCCAACGGTAACCGGGAAGCTTGCTCAATGGCTGATCACATGGGATCCAAGCTTGTAGATTTTCGGAGTCGGTCGCTGAGTTCGAGCCGTCTTCGTCGTTCTGGGTCCGCTGCGACTCTGCCTCCCAGAAACGTCCCGGTATCGGCCGTCGTCAGGGCGGGGACGCGCGGCCGATACCGGTTCGGCGGGGCTGCTCTCCGGGCGGCCGTGCGGTCCGTATCCGGGCGGGATGTACGGCGTCGCGGCCACGCTCGAGCTGTACAGGTCCGCAGCTCAGGGAGTGGGAATGAGGTCAGGTGGAAGGAACCCAGGCACCCATACGAGCGTTGAAAGTCCATCCGATGCCCTCGAAGATCACGGGACTGTCGGGGTCCGCGGGATCGAGCGGTTCGGCGAGGCCGGAGTCGATGGCCATGTTCATGTCGTCGGCCGAGATGGTGCGCACTTCCTCGGCCGCGGTGACATCGACGCCCGCTGAAGGCGGGGCCGGTGCCGGTTCGGGGCGCGCGTCGATGTCGGCATCGACGAACTCCTCGATACCGGCGAGCGTGGTCGGCGGCATCGCGCGGTGCGCACACCGATCGTGGGTGCAGCTGTCGAAGTCCGAGATGTCGCGGATGCGCGCCATGAGCGGCCGGAACCACTGGGTGTGCCAGGCGGTGAGGTCGTCCCGGTACTCGTCACCGCGGTAGTAGGCATCGGTCCACGCCGCCATCAGGGCGCTCAGCTCCTCGACGACGGGATCGTGGCGGTACCAGCACGGCGGGATCTTGGTGCCGAGCTCGTAGCGCTCGCGCAGCCAGGTGGTCCAGTCGATCAGCTCCGACCACAGGCCCCGAGCCTGTTCGGCGTCGAGGTAGCGCCAGGTGAACCGCGACGGCACCAACTCTTCCTGCTCCCCGCCGGGGGCGGTCACGACAGTGTCGTCCCGTCACTGACCTTGTCGAGCACTACCGAACCGGACTGCACCTCGGTACGTGGCGCGGTGCCCGATGCCACGATCTCGTCGAACATCTTCTGCGACTGCAGCACCGCGGCACGTGATTCCTTCTCGTCCCACACCGTCGGCAGATGCACCAGGATCGGCGGCGCGGTCCGGTAGATCAGCAGACCCTGGTCGGGGTCCATCTGACGGATCTGCGCCGGCGACATCACCGGAACCTCTCGCAGCGTCGGGCCGGACTGGGCGTTGCCCGACGGCTGCCACTCGTACCGGTCGCCGAGCATCTTCGAGATCGCCTGCAGCTCGTCGCCTTTGAGGCCGGGAAGGATCAGGCGGGCGGGGGAGTTGTCGGCAAACATCTTGCCCGCGACCGCGCCCCAGCGGAGCTTGTTCTGCTCTTCGTTGTGGGCGTAGGCGTGGATGGTGATGCCCCGGCCGCCCGAGTCCGACATCAGATCCGGCAGGCCGGGGATCGGGGCAACGTTGTTGACTTCGTCGAGTTCGAACCGGATCGGGGGATCGAATCGGCCACCGGGCAGGGACTGCGAATGCCGGTCGGCGAGGTAGTGCACTTCGCTGGCCAGGGCCGCGATGAATGGTGCCGCAGAATTGTCCTTGCCTTTCGAGACCAGATACAGCGTGTCCGTGCCGGATCGAATGAACTCGTCGATGTCGAACGACTCGCGCATCGGGACATCGACGGCCTTGAGCAGTGCGGGGGAGGCGAGCGGGGCGAGGAGTCTGCTGGCCGCGCCGATCATGTCGTCGGAGGAGTCCGATCCGGAGTCGAGGATCTGGCCGAGTTCGGCTTCCCAGCCGGGCATCGTCCGCATCAGGATCTCGCGTGGTTCGCGGCCTTTGCGGGAGTTCACCCATACGCGCAGCGTGGCCAGGTCCGCGCCGCTGATCGCGGCCGCGTGCAGGTAGCAGCGCAGCAGTACCACTGCCTTGTCCTCCCAGTAGCCGCCGTTCTTCGTGTCTCCCATCGGCATTGCCGAAACCAAGCTCTGCGCGCGGCGGATCGCCACGTCCGGATCCTTGCATCCGGAGAGGATCGACCAGCGGATCGGGTCGGGCCATCCGGTGATGTTGTCCGGATCGAAGATCGACACCCGTCCGAGCGCGGCGCGGTGCTCGTACGTTGCCGAGATCAGATCCACTTTCGTTGACGTCACGAGCAGGGTTCCCGGTGCGTCCATGCAGCGCCGATACGCCACGCGCCAGGTCTTACCCGAGCCGGTGACGCCCTCGACGAGCATGCAGTCGTTCTGCTTGATGTAGACGACCCTGTCGGGGTCGACCATGTTGCGGCCCAACGCGATCGCGACCTCGCTCGCGTCCAGCTTCGAGGCCCGCGTGCCTTTCAACGACGAACGGGTGGCGACGGCAGCGGTGCGAACACTCTTCTCGTCGATACCCGCCCGGGCGAGCTCACGTCGGCCGGCGAAGCCGCGTTGCGCCTGACCGCGGTGGTGCTGCCAGTCGTCGATCTCGGAGCTGATCCACAGGGCCACAGCGGTATACAGCGCACCGAGCACCAGAATGCACACCCAGGTCACCCACGCCGGGCCCGGCTGCGCGGTCGCCGGCCACGCGGCCGCGGGGTCCGACGGATTCGTGACCAACCCGCGGAAGATCGAGAACAGCTCACCGAAGCTGGTGGGCATCGCGATCACCTTGCCCGACACCAGCGAGGAGACCATGCCGCCGCCGGCGACAGCAAACACCAGCCCCACGATCAGAGCGGCACCGACCCAGACCTCGGACGGAACGAACGGCCCACTGGGCCTATGGGGAGGGGATTGCATCGCACTCATCGAACGGTCCTATCGTCGGTGGAAGAGACACGGCGGGAATAGCTTTCGAGCACATGCAGCTCGGCGGCGAGACCGACAGCGCAGTCCGCGTCGGCGACCAGGTCGAGGGCGGCGAGGTTGGCTCGCAGCTGCGTGATCCGGATGTACCGGGCCACCGCGGCGGCGTCGGTATCGGAAATCAGGTCGGGATGGGTGATCTCGAACCGCCCCTGGTCGGGCAGGTACGTCACGGTGGCCGGGGTCCGTCGACCGCTGCGCTCGGTGATCGAGCGGGCGACGTCGTGCGCGAGGCGGTGCGCGATGACCGGTGCCCACTGTCCGAGCAGCAGTGTCGAGTTCGGCAGTGGATCGGGCCGAGTCGAAAGCACACGCACATCGACGCCGGCCGCCACAATCACACGGCTATCGGGGCCGACGTCGCCCCGCCACTGGATCGGCAGGGTGACCTCGTCGCCGGCGGCATGAAGGTAGTCCGGTGCCGGTATCCGCGCTGTGCGGACGCCGGCGCTGTAGATCGGGATGGTGGCGAGCGCGCAGGTGATCTCGCCGGGGGTGCCGGACACACAGACTTCGTCGTCACCGTGGCCGGTGGGGGTGTGGGTGATGTCGGGGTGACCGGCGTCGAGGGCGGCGGCGAATCGTGCTGCGGCGGAAGGGGATGCGAACCGGCCTTCGCTGCTCGAGCAGGTGTCGTCGGCGTACCCGATGGGGGCCGGCGAGCTCACGCGCACATCGATGGTGCGGGAACGCCGGGCCGCTGGCGAGGAGGTGTTCATGCGGGCTTGACTCCTTTGACGGCGGCGTCGGTGTCGGTGAGGGCGATTTCCTGCGGGGAGCGGACGTGTTCCATCAGGATCGGGTCGGACGAGCCGATCTTGACCAGGCATTCGCCCTGGCCCAGGCCCATGATGATGTCTATGGACCCGGGTGGGAGGTGATACATCTCGGCTGTCTCGCGGGCGTCGTCGAAGCGTTCCTGCGCGAACAGGAAGACGATTCCCGCTTCCTGCATGAGCGCCCGGGCGGGGGAGTCGTGGGACATGTCCGAGGGGTGATGGAAGGCCGAGACGGTCGACAGTCCCAGTCCGCGGGAGAGTTTCATGTTCGACCGGAACACCGCGCCGGTCGATCCTTCGGCGACGTGCCAGCCTTCCTCGACGAGGAGGATGGTCTGCTTGGACACCGACGAGCGGGCAGCGAGCAGGTTCGCCAGCCAGGTGTTGATCACGGTCATCACCACCCGCAGCGCAGGTCCTTCGGTCGGCAGCGCGGAGACGTCGAAGTGCGCGAACGGGTGCTCGAGCGCGGCCCGGACCTCCGGGGAGGTTTCTGCGTCGACGAGGCCTTTGAGGTCCCGGTCGACCAGACGCAGCAGGGCCAGGCCCGGTTCGTAGCCCCATTCGAGGGAGCGCTCGGACCAGCGGTCACCGAAGTAGGTGCCGTCGTCGGTGGAGGGTTCGACGAGGCGGCGGGCGAGATCCTCGAGCACCGGTGCGCGGCCGGTCGCGGCGGCGTCGGCGTTGACCAGCTCCAACGCTCGGCCGACGGCGCTCTTCTCCGGTGTGGTCAAGGGACGTTCCATCGTGTCCGCGAGGACGGCGAGTACGAGGGCATCCTGACCGGCCGGGGTGACACCGTCGAGGCCGCCTGCGTGTTCACCGCCGGTGGTGATCGCCGGGTCGAGCAGGTTCAGTCTGGCGCCGCCGCCACCGGTTTTGAACCGGACCGATTCCACGTCGAGGGTGCGGGCGAAGATGGAGTACTCGCCCTCGCTGCCCTGGCGTTTCTTGTCGATGACCACCACCTGTCGGCCGAAGATGATCTGCCGCCACAGGAACGCGGTCTTGATCATCGAGGACTTGCCCTTGCCGATGTCCCCGACGACGCAGACGTTGATGTTGGAGATGTCGGTGCCGTAGAGCTCGAACGGATCGGTGATCACCAGATCCTGGGAGATCCGGTTCAGGCCGGTCACCGCTCCCTGGTGGCGGGCGCTGCGGCGGCTGATGGCCAGGTTCAGCGCTTCGGACTGCCTGGTCGTACTCCACGCGCCTTCGGTGCGAGGTTCGTACCAGCCGTAGCGGTCGAGGAGCGTGAACCTCCGAGGTGGCTTACGGCGGGCGACCTTGGCGGGGATCGCCTCCGCGGCCTCGAGGACGGCGGCGGAGTCGCCGAGCCGCCGTCGACGTGCCGAGCGGCTCGGTTCCTGGGCCGCGATCGGTCGGGTGGAGGGGCGATGGGTGGTGTGTTGCGGCATCGAAATCTCCTGGGCTACTTGGTGTAGCGCGTCACGGCGAGACCGCGAGCGAAGGGAAGGGTGGTGAACAGGGCGACGTCGTGCGTGTCGTCCTGCCAGGTGATGGTTTTGATCGCTGATTCGTCGGCGGCTTCCTCCACGCGCATACAGGCCCGCTCGAGGTCGTCTTCGTCGCGGCCGGTGACCGCCACGGCGAGGGAGTAGATGGTGCCGTGATGGCCCGAGCCGGGCATCAGATCCAGGCGTCGACGCCCGGACGCGGTGGCCATCACTTCGGCCGAGCCGTCGCCGATGATGCCTTTGCGGAGGGCGCTTTCCTGCGAGGCGCGGTCCTGAGTGAAGTCCTGGCTCGCCGCTTCCCGGGCGACCGCGTCGGGTACGAAATCGACGCGGATACTGACGGTTCGGATCGTCGGGGAGGGCGGGTTCTCGTCGTCGCCGATGTCGGGGGCGACCCCGGTCAGCAGCGGCGCGAGCCACAACGGGCCCAACGGAATGGGTTCGATGCTCGCCGGCGGGAGGAACCCGACACGGGTGTGCCAGCGGCCGGACACCGCCACCGAGTCCTGGCCACCGATGTAGGAGGGCCAGCAGTTTGACCACCTGGCCCCTTGGTGTCGATCGAGGGGGTTCGACGGGTCGACGAACGCGCGGATCAGCGCGCAGGTGCGCTGCTCACCGAGGACCTGGACGCGGCCCATGCCGGCGGCGACGAGTTTGCTCACCGCACGCATCGTCTCGTCGCGGATCACTTGGGCGACGCCGCCTTCGAATCGGGCACCTTTCCCGCCTGCCGCCCGCGCGGCTTCTGCCTCGAACTGGTCGGTCTGAGGGAACTTGAGTACCACGTACGCCCGGTGTTCTTCCGAGTGCGGCCGGATGGTGTCGATGAGGTCGCCGTAGGACTCCACCGGTGCCCGCAAGCGCATGTCCCCGAGCTTTTCGACCTCTCGCTCGACCCAGTCCTCGTGCATGGTCAGATCCGCGGGAATGGAGCGGTGGATCAGCTGTACTCCGCGGATGAGCGAGGTCTTGCGGGCCATCGAGGCGCTGAACAGACCGAACTTCTCCGATGTCGTCGCCCAGGCCGCGTCGGTGCGCAGCCCGCCGGCCAGGCCCTGCACGGACAGTACGACCGTGTAGTAGGCCCGCTCGCCGGGGTTCGCGGTGCGGACGATGAACATCTCGTCCAGGCCGGTGCCGGCGACGTCGAGCGGGGCCGTCCGCCCGAGCGGGACCGGGTACTCCCAGCCGGGGTCGAGATCGGCGATCCCGTAGGCAGGGTCGTCGGCGTTGCGGTAGAGGTGCTCCCCGCGCCGCATCCGCGACCAGTTCCGCAACCGGTGCAGCCGCCGCGCCGCCAGGGAGGTGTCGCCGAATTCGTACGTCGAGGCGAACACCCCGACGTAGAACACGGCCACGAGCCCGACGGTCATCGCACCCCCGCCCGCGGCGAAGTAGTACACCACGCCGATGACCAGAGCCGCGGTCCAGGTGATGAGCACCGGTGCCGAGATCCCGGTCATACCCCGGCGCGCGATCTCACCGCCCAGGATGGAGGTTCTCTGCTCGCTGTCGTGCTCGACGATCTCGGTCGACATCGCTTACCTGCCTTCGGCTTCGGACGGAGCGGACTCGGCACCGGACTTGGCTTTGTTCATCGCCGCCGCTGCGGACTGCGCGGCGATCGGCACCGCTGCGGCCCCGGCCGAGGCGACCGTCGCGGCCGAGCCCGTCGCGAGCTTTCCGCCGAGTCGGCCGGCCATTCCCATGGTCGAGCGCTTCGGTGTCGACGCCCCGCCCTTGTCGGTGCCGCCGCTGTGCGCGGCCCCGGTGGTGTGGCCGGGGGCGGAATTGGTCGACGGCGTCGAATGCCCGGATCGGGTGGCCTTGTCGACGCCGTCGCCGGAGCGGGTCGAGCGCGGTGTGACGGTCGACCCGCCTCCGCCTCCGCCCCCGCCTCCACCGCTACGGCTGCGGAACAGGGCCGAGCTGCCCACGCCTCCGATGACACCGCCGGCGACGGAGCCACCACCGCCGCCGAATCCTTCGGAGTCGGCCTTGGTCGGCAGGATCGGTGCCCACTTGAGCATCGCCCACGGTGCCAGGCCGACGACGACCATCGAGGCACCGACGAGCACGAGAGCGCCGAGCGAGGTCAGGTCGCCCGAGCCGCCGCCGCCCGAGAGCAGAGCGTTGTTGGCCCCGGCGAGCACGATCGCGATGAGCAGGAACAGCATCGGCTTGCTGAGCACGATGCCGACGAACGTGAACAATGGCCGCACGGCCTTGGTTCGCCACGTCGGGTGCACCCACATGCCGTAGCCGATTCCGGCGATGCACGCGGTCAGCGGAAGCCCGATCTGGTGCATCAGCAGACCCAGATAGACCGACATCGCACCGAGCAGCAGGATGCCGAAGAAGACCAGCCCGACGATCGAGCCGCCGACGACGGTGTCCTTGTTCAGCGTGCCCATCGTGGCGTAGATGTTCTGCACCATCTCGGTGATCGTGGAGCCGCTGAAACTGGCGATGCCCTCGGTGAGCACCGTCGCGAACTCGATCACCAGTTGAGCCAGGGCCAGGGAGAACAGCATCATCACCACCCCGGCGGGCATGTAGCCGAAGACGTTGGCCACCAGCTCCGACGGTGAGCCCTTGTGCCGTGATCGCATGATCGCCAGCAGTACCGCCAGCGACATGACCATGATTCCCAGACCTGTCGATCCGGCGTAATAGGTCACGAACCATTGCTGGGTGGGATCGAAGTCGCCGGTCGAGGTGAGTCCGCGCAGGACGGCGTCGGTGAGTGAGAGTGCCCCGCTCTTGGTGGCGTTGACCCAGTCGTCGATGACGGTGGTCGGATCGGTGACGAAGTCGACGACGTCGTTCGCTGCCCCCGAGATCCAGGAGAACGCCTGCAGGTAGGCCTTGCCGAGCTTGTACTGCGGGGTGGCCGCGATGACCTTGCCGAGAGTGTCGTCGAGGCGTTCGGTGAACGAGGTGTTCTTGTCGATCCAGTTCGCGGTGCCGGCGAACAATCGCCCGATCGAGAGGTTCCAGTCCTGGCAGCGGCTGGCATCTGCCCGTTCGGCTTTCGAGCAGTCCACGAAGAACGCATGCATGCAGTACTGGTCGCCCGAGCCCTGCGAGCACGGGTCCGACCAGGCCGCGTCGGGCACCTTGTCGGCACCGGGCAGCGCCTTGATCGCGGTCAGCGAGTCCGCGTCCGGGCTCTGCGCCCAGGCGAAGCCCCACGTTCCCCATTCTTTGGTGCCCCACCGGGCGAGGTCCTCGGCGCAGGTTCCCGTCGGTGGGTGAAAGCTGGTGTCCCCGGCCGGAAACACGGTCGGCAGAGCGTCGGCGGGTGGTTCGGTCCCGTCGGCGACGGCCTGACGGGTGATCTCGGCCGTGGCCTGGGCCTGCGGGTCGGAGCCGACCGCGCCCGCACCGCCGAGCATGACGGCTTTGTTCTCGTCCGATGCCGTCCAGTACAGGAGCCGGTTTTCGTTCGTGAGTGCTTGGGAGATATAGGTTCCCAGGTCGCCGCCGTGGTCTGCGCAGTTCCCCGTGAACCAGGGCCCGCTCCGAAATTCCTCGGTACCGCCGATGAATTTCTTGAGATCGTCCGGGAAGTGCGCGGGCAGCCTCGATGCCGGTTGCTGGGCGGTGACCGCCCCCGGAGCGGGAGCGGGAACGGCGGAAGGCTGAGCGAGCGCAACAGCGGATGACCCGAACAGAGCCACCAGTGCGGCGGTGACCGCGACGAGAACGAGACGGCGAATCATGTTCTCTCCTAGTCGATGTAGAAGGTGTAGTACCCGGCGGTCAGTTGACCGCCGAGCGCGGAATCAGCGGCCGGGTAAGAGGCGTCTTCCGGCCGCGGGCCCTGGCGGTAGGACCAGTCCTTGGCCTTCCAGTCCCCGTCCTGCCAGACCAACGAGATGTCGGTGGTCGCCCACAGAGTGCTCACAGCGACGGTGCCGGTGTTGTTGATGTCGGACTGGGTGGTGGTCATCGACCACACCGAGATCTGCGCGGCGTCGGCGGAGAACGAGGACACGTGCACCGCGGCCGGCAGGGTGTTCATCACGTCGCTGCTCTCGACGCGGTTGCTGCCGAGTTCGATCTCGCGGGCCAGTTCGGCACCGGGGTCGGCGGCGATCATCGTCGAGCGGACATCGTTCATGTCGATGCGGCCCTGGCTGGCCTGATCGAACGCCTGGAGCACGTTCACCGCGGCCGTCGATGCGCCCTGGGTGTCGCGGGTGTAGCCGCTGGGGACACCGTTGTTCACCGTCGTGGGCCCGTGTACTGCGCGGATGGCATCGCTGCCGCCGGTCTCGTCGGAGCCGCCCGACAGACCGACCACGATCACCGAGACGACGGCGAGGATCGCCAGGGCGACTGCCCCGAGAATGATCCAGCGTTTGGACCCGGACTTGCTGTCGGAGTGCTGATCACCGGAGACGGTGCCGGTGTTGGGCGAGCTGGGGGGTTCGGAGCCGACGTTGCGGTAGTCGATGGCCATGATGAGTGCTCGTTTCTGCGGACGGTGCCGCGTCGGGGCAAAGAAAATGGAGGGTAGAGCCGGGTCGGCTACGCGCCGGGCTGGACGAGAAGCAGGACCGCGCCGACGATCGGCGAGACAGCAGCCACACCGCCCAAGATGATGAGGGAGAGCTTGAGATCCTCGCCCGCCTCGCTCAGATCGCTGGACATGTTGCGCTTGCGGGCCTTCCTGGAGGCAAGGAACGAGGTCAGCACCCACAGGCCCGCGAGGGCGATGCTGGCTCCCCAGATCGCCGCGAGCAGGCGCTTCCACGTCTGGTTCAGGGCGGGCCCGAACAAGCCGATGTCCGGGTTGACCCCGTCGTACGGGTTGACCGCCTGTGCGGCGGCGACTCCGCCGGCCAGGACGGTCAGCGCGGCAGTGATAGCGAGGACGCCGAGTACGCGGCGTGCTCGGTGCGGTGTACGGGTGGTGGGTGTGGTGACGGATTCTGTGTCCATCGGGGGTTCCTTTCCGAAACGGGTTGTTCTGCAGTGAAGCGGGTGAACGAGGCAGGGCTATTTGTCTTGAATGCGGCTCACCTCCCAGCCGTCGGACCCGCGCCGCAAGATCATCGCGACGACCCTCTCGCTCACCGGTGCACCGTCGACGGTTTGGGTGACGCGGTAGGACCGGTAGGCCGTCGAATCTGTCTGCGGGGGAACGGGTTCGTCGTCGGCGGCGAGATCGGGGGTCAGCACCGCGCCGCTCGCGGCCCAGCCCAGCCACTGCGCACCGGGGCTCGATTGCGCTGTGGTGGAGGTGATCTCGCGCGCGTACTCGGAGGTGAGCAGCGGCGCGGTGCGGGCGGCGGCATCGTTGGGTCCGTCGTCGACGGCGGTGTTCCAGGTGAACCAGACCGTCAACGCCGCGGTGGCCACCGAGTCCGGGTCCTGCCGGTCCACCCCGGCCGCGATGTCGGGCAGCGCAGTCGCAGTCGGCGGCGGGGTGCGGGTGGGATCGCTGCCACTGGGCGGGGGCGTTCCCGGTGTCCACTGCTGCGCCGGTATCGACGGGGCATCGTCGCTGCCGTTGTCCGTGCTTCCACCACTGCAGGCGGTGAGAACCGTTGCAGCGATGAGGATTGCGGCCAGTGCGGTGTGGGTGGTTCTCATCCAAATCTCCGTGCTGTCAGGCCGCTCGCGGGCGGGGTCCAGTCCGATACCTTCACGACGTCGCCGGACTGCGGTGCCTCGACGACCTTGTTTCCGCCGAGCCAGATGAAAATGTGGCCGGAGTGGGGTTGGATGATGTCGCCGGGAGCGAGGTCGCCGGGGGTGGCGATCACGCGGCCGCGGCTGTCGGCGATCTGCGCCGAGTCCTGGTGGGGGAGCACGATCGCGCCGCCGGAGGCTTGTGCGACGGCGTAGAGGACAAGTCCGGAGCAGTCGAAGCCGACCTTGTCGAAGTCGCCGATCATGTCCGCGCGGCCGCCGCCGTCACTCACTCCCTTGGTGGGTCCGTTGCGGTCGCCTCCGCCCCAGGCGTAGGTGGTGCCGAGCCAGCGCATCGCGGCCGCGACGACGTTCTGCCCGAACGGGCCACCAGGGACAATGCCCGGTGTGGCCTGGGGGACGGCGACGGAGAACGCTTCTGCGGCCCTGCGGGGAATCTTCGCGACGTAGTCGAGGGTTTCGGCGTTCTGGCACACCCGGCCCTGCGAGAGGGTCGCGCCGGGGCCGCAGTTGTACATCGACAGATACAGCTCGGTCAGGTCGCCGCTGACCTTGCCGGCGGCGAGCGAGTCCTTGGCGATGCCCGCCAGCTCGCAGTCGTAGGCGGCTTGACTCATCACCGCATCGGCAATGCTGCGGGTGTCCTTGCGGCCGTCTCCATCACCATCGACGCCCTTCGCGGCCCAGGTGGCGGGCATGAACTGCGCAGGCCCGTCCGCGCCGGAACCGTTGCTGTGGGCGTTGACGTCGAAACCGCCCTCTTGTTCGAGCTGCGCCGCGACGACAGGCGCGGTGACCTCGGGGCACACGGTGCCGGCCTTGACGATCCACGGCTCGAAGTCTGCCGGCACCGACCCCGGCCGCAGTCCGGTCGACCCGGCCGGGACACCGCATCCGGGTTTGACCGCAGCGGCGAGCTTTACTGATCGACTCGATACACCCTGCGCCGCGGCACCGGTGGTCGGCATCGCGGCGGAGAGGCCGGCCGGGGCAGCGGCGAGAACGTCCGCGCTCGCGGTCGGTGCGGTGGCACCCGCGGCCGCGAGCCAGGCAACGGGATCGACCGGGCTCGATCCGGACGCGAGACGAGTCCCGGGCCAGACCTCGAAATGCAGGTGCGGCCCGGTGGATTGACCGGCGTTGCCGACGCCGCCGATCGGGTCACCGGCCTTGACGGTCTGGCCCGCCCTCACCCCGACACCGTCGTCGTTCATGTGGCCGTAGACCGTCGAGAGCGACTGGCCGTCGACGGTGGTGTCGATGATGATCCAGTTGCCGAACCCGCTGGCGTGTTCGGCCTTGACGACCGTGCCGTCGGTGGCCGCATAGATCGGGGTCCCGAGCGGGGCGGAGTAGTCCTGGCCCTGGTGTCCCTCGGCCTCGCCGGTGACCGGATTGGTGCGGGCACCGAAACCGCTCGTGGCCTGATAGGTGCCTTCACGCAGCGGCATCACCACCGTGCCCGAGTGCGGGGCCACCACGGCCGAACCGGAAGGCAGACACGTGCCTTCGTCGACGGGCGGTGTGCGATCGCCCGACAGGACCCCGAACAGGCCGATCGCGGCGACGGCAGCGATCAGCAGCAGGCTCAGTGCGCCGGCACTGCCCTTGCTGCCTTGCTGTGATGCTGCCATCGGTGCATGTCCTCACGAATCGAAAGAATGATCAGTGCCCGCCCGGACACCTGTGGTGGTACGCGTAGTTCTGTTGTGGTGCTGTAGTTTTCGGCTGCTCTGCGTCATGCCCGCCCGGCTGCAGAGCCTGCTCGGTGGCCGCCGGTCAGCCCCCGATCTTCTGGGTGAAGAAGTCGATGAGCCATTGCAGGGCGCTGCGGCCGGTGGAGTCGACCGTGAAGTCGCCGTAGGACTGGTGCGCACCGGAGGCGAAGAACGTCGCGGCGTCGATACCGGCACCGACCAGCTCGGCAGCATCGCCGGCACCCGGTGACGAGCCCAGTGAGACGAGACTGCCTGCCAGACCGGCGAAGTCGCCGGTGGAGGCTTGCTGACCGATCGCTGCGGACTGACCGGTGACCTGGGTCTGTGCGCCGAGCTGGTCGGGGCTGGTCTTGGAGGATCCGGTGAGCACTCCGACCGCGACCGAGGCGAGGTCGAGCCCGATCGGGAGCAGCTCGGCGGCGGCCGCGAGGTTGCCGGTTTCGAGGATCTTCCACGCGACTTCCTGAATCGCGCCGACATCGTTGGCCAGGCGGATCACGTCGACGTTGCCGAGCAAGCTCAGCACCAGGGAGGCGATTTGCGCCGAGCCGCTGGGGTCGGGGATCATCGCCACCAACGCTGCCAGGGTGCTCAGGTCCACTCCCGCAGCCATTTTCACGATCGGTGCGAACTGGTTGTTGAGGTCTCCGGCGATCTTGTGCGATCCCGCAACATCGAGTGCGGCGACCTTTTGCGGCAGCGCGATCAGGTTGTCGACGATGCCTTGGTAGTCCAGGCTCGTGAAGCCGGTAGCGACGTTGACGATCTGGTTGACCACTGTCTTCGGCTTGAGCAGTGAGAGGACCTGCGTTGCCGAGGTCAGCGCGTCCGGGGACACGGACTGCAACGGTGCGACCTGCCCGCTCAGGGTCGACGCGGTGCCGGCGAGGCCGGCGGTGGTGCCGGTTCCGCCGAGTACCGACGAGGCGGTGTCGGCGATCGAGGTCGCTGTGCTCAGGACTGCGGGGATGTCGATCTGGTCGAGTGCGTCGAGCACCGTGGAGGTCTTCGCTTCCGGCGATCCTTCCGGTGCGGTGTCGAGAGTGGAGCGGATGCCGGGGTTCGCGGCGATCACCGACTGCACATCGGCGACCGGTTCGAGGGTGTTGAGCAGCGATATCGCCGAGGCCCCGACGCTGGCGACCTGAGACTGAGTGCGGTTGGTTCCCACCGAGTCGGGCAGGGTGGCGACCCGCTCGCCGAGGGTCGAGGCGGTGTTCGCGGCACCGGCCAGATCGACGCGGGAGAAGTCCGAGACCAGCGACGACGCAAAATCGCTGACCGAAGCCGACTGTGCCGGTGTCGTCCCGGGCTGTGTTCCGGCACCCGTGACGCCTCCCTGCGCGATCGTCGACGCTGCTGCGGTCGATCCGCTTCTGGTTTGCCTGCCGGTGATGGCTGGGTCGACGGGCTTGTTCGCCAGGACCTTGCCCAGGCCCGCGAGCAGACCGTCCTTGCCTGCATTCGTCGAGCAGTACAGGTCCGTGGGATTGCAGAGCTGCTTGACCACTGGGGCCAGGGAACCGAAGCCTTCGGGCCGGACGCCGCCGATGCCCTGGCCGTCGACCTTCGGCCCGACGACGGTGCCGCCGGCGGTGCCCTGGTGCGGATCTGCGACCAGACCGACGCCGAGGATGCGGGCCGCGGGCACGACGCCGCGGCCGTTGCCGATCTCGGCGGCGATGTCGCCGGCAGCGTCCGCGCCTTGGGAGTAGCCCGAGAGCAGGAACTTCGACGTCGCGCACGCCGAGGTGAGGATGTTGTTGATCGCGCTCTTGCCGGTCTCCTTGCTGTCGGCGTAGGTGCGGCCCTTGTCGAACGCCGAGGCCGCGTACGCCGGGTAGTAGACCTCGATGTCGTTGCCGTACTTCTGTTTCAGCGCGTTGCCGACAGTGGCAAGCATCCCGACCGGGGTGCTCGGATTCGCCGCGGCGTTGGTCTCCCACGTACCCGGGGCCATGATCGCGACGTACTTCGCGCACGAGGTCGCCGCCGTCGCGGCCGGGGCTGCGTGTGCGGGGACGGTGCCCGCGGCCAGGACCACCGCGGAGACGACGATGGTTAGCGCCGACGGTGTCCGGCGCGGTCGTCGACGCGGGGCGGTGTGCGTTCTCTGGCCGGTCATGGTGTTCTCCTCGTGTGCGTCGAGCGGGGTGGGAACGGGTCAGGCTCCGCGACGGTCGCGGCTGCGCCGCTCCCACTGCGAGAGCTGCGGGGGTGGTGCGCTGTCGGGCTGGCGGTTCACCGATTGCGGCGAGTACGGATCGGTGAATTGGTAGGCCACGCCGTGTCGTGCCGCGGCGACGTTGTCGGCGATCAGGGCGGTGACGTTGGTGTAGGCCTCGATCGTGGCCGGAGGAAGGTCCTTGTAGACGATCCGATCGCCGCGGGCGAGCGCTGATTCGTACGGGGCCTGAATGAAATTGCTTTCCTGCACACCGAGATTGCGCAGATCCTCGAAGACCGCCGACGCCAATCCCGGGTTGGAATCGGGGGTTGCACAGGTCACCACGACCGTCGATGCCAACAGGTGCCCGTAGCCGCGGGCGATGATGCCCTCGAGCATCTGATAGACCTGCCGTGCGATGTCGAGGCGTAGCGGGAGCGGAACGACCAGGGCATCGGAATGCTGCACGGCCCACTGCCAGCTCTCGGCCAAAGGATTGGCAGCGGTGTCGATGACGATCAGGTCCCGGTGTCGGCGCAGCACTGCCATCACCGCAGCGCATTCGTCCCACCCCAGGTTGCGCTCACGGTCGGCCGAATTATCAGCAGCGAGAATGTCTTCCATCGTCGGTTGACGCCGCAGGAACGCATTGAGCGATCCCGACACCGCCGACGAAGAGGCCAGCTCGTGTGCGTGGTCGAGCAGGTCCCACACCGTGAGCTCCGGATCGGTGGTGCGGGCGGCTCGATCGCCGAGACTGCCGAGTGATTCGCTGGCGTCGAAGACCGTCACCCCGTGGCCACGGTGCTTGCCGAACGTCGAACCGAGCATGACCGATGTCGGAGTTTTGCCGGCTCCGCCCTTGGGATTGATGACCGAGACCACCGAGCATCCGGGAAGGGGTTGTTGCACAACGCGAATCGACTGACGCAGTCTGACTTCGGCAGAGGTGGGCTTGGGTTTGAGGTGAGTTCCCAGGGCGGCGTTGATCCGGCCCCTCAGGCCTGCTTCGGCGGGCTCGGCGGTCAGGTCTTCTTCCTGGCGGTCGAACAGTCGTGCGCGGTAGAACGCTGCGGGGTCGACATCGGGTGTCTCGACCGCCGCCAATGCGTCCTGCCCGACCCCGTACGGGTCCGGTGCGGTGTCGTCGGCCGGCTCTTCTGCAGGCTGTTCGTCCGGTTCGGATTCGGGTCGGCGCAGCCGCTGAGCGCGGAGGTTGACGGTGTCCTCGGCTTCGTAGCCCGCGACGGGGTTCTCGACGTCGGGGCGCGGGTGCTGTTCGGCCATCAGCCGACCTCCGCTTGATCGTCGACGAGCAGGTCGGAGAGCCGGATGGCCTGCCACGGCCGGTGTCCGGGAACCTCGCACCACACCGTGGCCGGGTTCTCGTCGTCGATCTCGAGGCGTTCGAGGTGCACTCCGTATCGCGCAGCTAGAGCGGCGAGCCGTGTGCCGTCGAGGTGAGGGTTGGAGATGTGCAGTATCAGCCGGATCGCGGGGGCGTCGAGCTCTTCGCGTAGCTTGCCGGCGAGAAAGGCTGCCTTGCCGGCCGCCGAGTCGTCGGCCGAGGTCTGATCGCCCTGCCGGAACACCGCGTCCTTGGCGTGAAATGTTCCGTACCAGGCTGTTTCGTCACCGTCTCCGACCACGGCGAAGCTGCCGCGCTCATCGCCTGCAGCGTAGAGCTCGACCACCGGTGCGGCCGACGCCGCGGAGGCGACCGCGTCGGTGACCTGCTCGGCTTCGCTGGCGCGCAATCCGTCGTAGTCGAGGTCGAGCTGCTTGTAGAGCTCGCGTTTGATCTTCTGCCACATCGACCAGTCGGTCAGCCCGGACTTTTCGGCCCATGCGCGGATCTCGCTCGCGGTCGACGCCTCGAGGGTCTCGCGTGCCTGTCGTACTGCGGTGGCGGCCTCGGCCCATTCGCTCGCTGCATCGCTCATGTCCTGGCGTTCCTTTCGTGGTGGCTGTTCGCCGCGGTGCTGCGGCGATCTCGCGCTGTGGCGGCGGTGGGTGATCACGCTTGCTCGATGGCGGCGATGACGTAGCGACCGTCGACCTGGTCGGTGGTGATCCGTTGGCGGTACTGCGTCCCAGGCCCGTTCGGGCCGCTCTCGGTGAGAGTGAGGGTGTAGGAACCGGTGCGCAGCGGGTCGATGTCGAGGCAGTAGGTGGTGCCGACCGGGATGGTGGCGATACCTGCGTCGAGGTTGGCTTCGACGGAGAACGGGGCACTCGCCGGGGCGTTCGGTGAAACCAGAGCGTGCGCGGCCGCGCCCGATCGCTGGACGTAGTAGGCGTGCTCGAACGCGGCGATGACCCCTGGGCCGCTGTTCCGATCACCGGCCGGCATCGAGCAATCCGGCCCGACCGCAACGGTTGTCGGCGCGACCGAGGAAGAGGCGATGGTGTCGGTGGCTGTCGTGTCCGGCTCGGAGTCGCCACCGCTGAACAACACAGCGGCGGCGACGGCCACGAACACCACAGCAGCCCCGGCTGCCGCGACCGCGCGTCGGCGCGATCGCGGCACACGGGGCGAGCTCGACGGCACCCCTGACCGGGCGGGGCCGGTGGCACTGGCAATCGGAGATGTCGTCGAACGGCGGATCATCTGGATGTTGTCCTTCCTGGCTTGTTCAACTAGCTGGCTGTAGGGCGAATCAGGCGGGTGCGAACGCCGCCTGCAAGCCGCCGAGAGCGGCAGTGGCCTGATCGACCAGAGGAGCTGTGGCGGACTGGACGGCTGCGACGGTCTGTGCCACCTCCGGCTGTGCGAGCGCGGTGGAGGTGAATCCCTGTACGGCGTCGTACGCGGGTTCGGTCCACACCTGGGCGGCGGTAGTTGCCTGCTCGACCGTGGTGTCGATGGCGTTCTGCACACTGGGGGCATCGACGGTCAGCGGCGCAGCCGGAGGAGCCGGGACGCTGTCCGGCGCCGGAAGCGGTGCAGGCTCTTCGATGATCTGCTGCTCGCCGCCGAGAACGGTGGCACCGAGGACGCCGCCGATGACAGCGCCTGCGCCGGTCAGACCCAGCACGATCGGTGCGGAGAGGGCCGCGCCGACTCCTGCTCCTGCGAGCGCGGCTGCGCCGGGAATGAACACCCAGCCCAGCGGCCCGCCCCAGATGACCGCGGGTGCGGCTGCGGTAGTGGCGGCGGCACCGAGTCCACCGCCGATGGCAGCAGCCGTTCCGGTGATCACCGCAGCCGGGACCACGGACGCGGCAAGGCCGACAGCGCCGCCGGTGATGACACCAGTAGCGGTACCTGCCGCGATGCGGTCGGCGCGTGGAGCGTCGGCGAACCCGTTGTCCACGAGCCAGTTTCCGCCATCAGCCTGGATTGCCTGGGTGGTGTTGTTGAACTGCTCGACGAAATTGCGGTCAACGATGTTCGGGTCGTACGGCACGAGTTCACCGCCGACGAGGAAGTAGCCGTCGGGTGCGTCGATCGGAGCTATGACGGTTGCC